>BQMV01000131.1 GCA_022181005.1 Anaerolineaceae bacterium
ACTTGACACCTGTTAGTGTAATAGCTATATATTGGGTGATTTTTTTTTTTTTTTCAAGCAGAAGACGGCATACGAGATAAGGCCACGTGACTGGAGTTCAGACGTGTGCTCTTCCGATCTGTACCGGCGCAGCTTGACAACGATGCAAACATGGCAGGCTTCGGCGAATGGACATTTGGCGCGGGCAAGGGACACCGCAGCCTCGTCTACCTCACAATCAGCACCGGCGTCGGCGGCGGCGTGATCTGCAACGATATGCTTTTGCAGGGCTTCCACGGACTCGGCGCTGAGCTCGGTCACATGCTCATTGACCCAAACGGGCCCCCTTGCGGTTGCGGTAAAAACGGGCACGTCGAATCGTTCTCATCGGGGACCGCCATTGCGCGATACGCAACCGAGCAGATTCAAGCCGGGCAAAAATCCTCGCTTCAAGCCGGCGGAGGGCTCACCGCCGCTCAAATCGCCGACGCGGCGCGAGCAGGCGACACGTTCGCTATCTCGACCTTTGCGCGCGCAGGATATTACCTCGGCATCGCGGTTGCCAATTATCTCGCTGTCTTCGACCCGTCCATTATCATTTTCGGCGGAGGCGTTTCGCAGGTTGGCGACCTGTTGTTCAAATCGTTCGAGGAAAGTTTACGGACGCACATATTTCACCCTCGCTACTTGGATAATCTTAGCGTTGCTCAAGCCGCACTCGGCGACGATTCGGGGCTGCTTGGCGCGCTCGCATGGGCGCGGCTCAAACAAAACGAGGGAGCGAGGGCGCAATGACCAGGCGGATCTACGTGCGCTCCTCATGGCTCACCGCCAAGTGGTGGACAGCGGACATAAGGCGCAACCAAGCGACTTAAGCGGCTCAGGCTGACCTGAGTTCGAAGCGTTGTTTGCCTCATACAAGTCGTCGTTCACAACAACGTTTCGCGCGCGAAGCGTTCCCTCCAATTAAAAGGGTCGGCTTCCTACTGGAACGGCGCAATTACACAAGGAATTACCATGAACAAATTAAACGTACCTGGTCCTAAAGCGCAGGCTATTTTAGAGCGCGACCAGAAAGCCATTTCATCGTCGTACCCGCGCGCCTACCCATTCGTGATGGATCATGGCAAAGGCGTGGAAGTATGGGACGTGGACGGCAATCGCTTTCTCGACATGATGGCCGGCATTGCCGTAATCTCCACTGGACACGCGCATCCGCGAGTCGTCAAGGCGGTGCAAGATGCAGCGGAGAAATTTATGCACATTTCTTCCGATTTCTATCATGAAGGTTGGGTGAACTTAAGCGAAAAGCTGGATCAGATCGCTCCATTCAAAGAGCCCGCCAAAGTGTTCCTTGGCAATTCAGGAACCGAAGCGGTCGAAGCGGCGATTAAACTAGCGAAGTATAAAACCCAACGACAGAATTTCATCGCGTTCACAGGCGCGTTTCACGGGCGCACGATGGGCGCAGTATCGTTCACTGCGAGCAAGTCAACCTATCATCACGGATTCTATCCATTGATGCCCGGCGTCACACATGTTCCTTATCCGAACGAGTACCGTCCCGTTTTGGCGCGTCGAGCGGGCGAAGATTACGGCGAAACCTGCGTACGCTTCATCGAAGAAGAAGTCTTCGCGCGCAACGTGCCCGGCGAAGACGTGGCAGGCATTATCATTGAGCCGATTCAAGGCGAAGGCGGCTACCTCGTCCCGCCGGACGGTTTCTTCCCAGCCTTGCGCGCGCTATGCGATAAATATGGAATTTTGCTGATCGTAGACGAGGTGCAAAGCGGCGTCGGACGCACCGGTAAATGGTGGGCGGTTGAGCATTGGGGCGTGGAGCCGGACATCGTCGCTTCCGCAAAAGGCATCGCTTCGGGCATTCCACTGGGCGCGTGCATCGCCCGCGAATCGGTCATGACGTGGCCCAAAGGCGCGCACGGCAACACCTATGGCGGCAACCCTATCGCTTGCGCCGCTTCACTCGCAACGCTCAAATTGGTCGAAGAGCGCTATCTCGCTAACGCGGTCGAAGTGGGGCAATATCTTATTGATGCGCTGGAAGAAATTCAAGCGCGTCATCCTTCGATGGGCGCAGTGCGCGGGAAAGGTTTGATGGTCGGCGTGGAATTCGTCAAAGATAAGAACACGAAAGAACCGGGCGACGAGATTCGCAACGCCGTTGAGCGCAACGCATTCGAACACGGCTTGCTCGCGCTCGGCTGTGGAAAATCCACTATCCGTTTCGCGCCGCCGCTATGTATCGAGAGAAAAGACGTAGATGAAGGTTTGGAAATCTTCGAAGCAGCCGTCGCCATGTCCGAAAAATCGCACGGTTTGAAATAAACCGCCGCGCAACACAAATAAACAAACCCCGGGCGCCCGGGGTTTGTTGCATTAAAACAATTTTCCGAACGTTTTCTTACCCATTTCTAGCGCTCTGAATGATAAAATTCATTCATGCTCCCTGATTTCCGCGTGCGTCAAAGAGATTACCTGCTCGAAATTTCACGCGCTCTCACACAAGAATTGGATCAAGAAAAACTGCTTAGGCGGATTCTGCTGATTGCGATTGAAATGCTGGCGGGGCAAGCCGGTCTTATCGCGCTTAAATATCAGGACAGTTGGCGCGTCGCCGTCGCGCACGGCATCGCCCCCGCGTTTCTACGTTATCTCACGCCGTTGCTGGCGGAAGAGGACGTCCGCGAACTGGACGTGCTCGAGCTCAACCGCATGTTAAAAGAATTAACCTATACCGCCAGCATGGGGCTTCTCAACGGAACGGCGCTCGCGCTCGTCGCGCATCGGCAAGTCATCGGCGTTATTTTCATCTTCAGGAATTATGAAAGCGGCTTCACGGCGAATGACCGCGTTATCTTACAATCTTTCGCCGACCAAGCCGCCATCGCCGTATATAACGCGCAGCTCTACGGGCAGGTTTCCTACGAGAAGCACCGGCTAGACGCTCTCCTCGATTCCGCCGCCGACGGCATCATCATCCTTAACGCGGATCTAACGATCGAGCGCGTTAACAATGCGTTCGAACATCTTTACGGCAAGACGCACGACGAACTCGTCAACCTGCCGCATAACGACGCGATCCGCTGGGAGGGCAAACCGCAAGGCTCCACGCTCGACGAAGCGATTGCCAACGGCTGGCCCCTCACGCCTAGCGCCACGCTGTATATGGAAGGCGATCTTAAACGCGATACAGCGCCGCCGCTCCCGGTCGGGGTCACATACGCGCCGTTGCTTTCGCCCAACGGAAAGCTGCACAACATCATCGTCAGCGTGCGCGATATTACTCACTTCCGCACAGCGGACGAGCTCAAAGCGACGTTTATTTCTGTCGTAAGCCACGAATTAAGAACGCCTGTAGCGCTGATCAAAGGCTACGCATCCACCTTACGCCGCGACGATGCCAAATGGGACAAACGCACCATCAACGATTCGCTCACAGTGATCGAGGACGAAGCCGATCGTTTAAGCAAAATGATTGACGACCTGCTCGATGCGTCGCGTTTACAAGCGGGCGGTTTCAGCCTGCATCGCGCAGACGTCTCCTTGCCCTCGCTGGCAAAACGCATTGCCGAACGCTTCTCGACGCAATCGAAACGCCACGACATCGTCACAGATTTTCCAGAGAATTTCCCCATTATTCTTGCCGATGAGAATCGCATCGAACAAGTGATCGCTAACCTCGTCTCCAATTCGCTCAAATACGCGCCATCTGGCACGATCGCAATTAGCGGCGCAATCTATTCCGAACAAGTCGGAGTCTGCGTCTCCGACGAAGGCAAAGGCATAGATGCGCAGGATATGCCGCACATCTTCGACCGGTTTTACCGGTCGACAAACGCAGTCAAACAGACGAAAGGCGCCGGGTTAGGTCTCTACCTTGCGCGCGCAATTGTCGAGGCGCACGGCGGTCACATTTGGGCGGACCCCAAACCTGACGTCGGCGCGCGCATCTGTTTCTCTCTTCCACGCTGACGCGCTAAAAGCCTCGCAGCGGAATGGTAAAATTCAAACATCAAATACTCTACCGTAGAAATTGGAAAAACGCTACATGACTCAAACACAAATCGCCTGCCCCAACTGCCGTCAGATGATTTCCGCGAACATCGAACAACTCTTCGATGTGACGCAAGATCCGCAAGCCAAACAGCGTCTGCTTGGCGGGGCGTCAAATTTTGCGCGCTGTCCGCACTGTGGCTTTCAAGGGCGACTCGCTACGCCGATCGTTTATCACGACAACGATAAGGAACTGCTCCTCACCTTCTTCCCGCCTGAATTGAACGTGCCGTTCAACGAACAGGAAAAGACCATCGGACCGCTGATCAAAAAAGCGACCGACGCGCTCGCGCCTGAAAAACGGAAAGCCTACCTGTTCAACCCTATTCACAATTTGACCTACGATTCGATGGTGAAACTTATCTTGGAAAAAGACGGCGTCACACCTGAAATGCTCAAAGAACAGCAGGATCGGGCGCGCGTTATCGAACAAATTCTGCAAGCCAGTTCAGCCGAAGTGCGAAGCGAGATCCTCAAACAAAACAATGCGCTGGTTGACGAACAGTTCTTCGCGCTATTCAGCCGACTCGCGCAAGCCGCCTTACAGAGCGGCACGGAAGCGGTCGCTGCGCAAGTGACCGCCATTCAACAACAACTTCTCGAAGAGACCGACTTCGGACGCGAACTGCAAGAATCGCTGAAGGAATTGGAAATCGCTCAAAAATCTCTGCAAGAAGTGGGACAGAATCTCACACGCGAGAAATTGCTTGAATTGGTCCTCGCTTCGCCCAACGACGCGCGTTTGCGCGGTTACGTCAGCGTAGCGCGCGGCGGCATGGATTATCAATTCTTCCAACTGCTCACCGAAAAAATTGACAAGGCAAGCAACGACGAGAAAGTCAAACTGGAATCGACGCGCGAGAAACTGCTCGATTTCGTCAGCGAGATGGACAAACAACTCGAAGCGCGCCAAAAACAGGCATTGGAATTTATTGAGGCGCTCCTCGTGCAGGATGATATTGTCAAAGCGGTGCGCGATAATCTCGACGGTTTCACGCAAGACGCGGTTGACCTTATCAACAGCCTGTTGCGGCAAGCGTCTGAGAACAACGATTACACGCGCTTGGGCAAACTGCAGAAGATGGTGGAAGTGTTGCGCGAAGTTTCGACTCCGCCCGAAGTGGCTTTCGTGGAACAACTGCTCGACGCGCCCGATGATGCGGCTGTTGAAAACATGTTGGAAGCGAACAAGGCGATGGTCAATGACCAATTCATGCAGGCATTGATCGGTCTGGTCGGGCAAGTAGATCAAGCCGCCGAACAGGGCAACCCTGAGGCGAAGGCGTTGAGCGAAAAAATTAACGCGATCTACAAGTCCGCGCTAAAGTTTTCGATGAAACAGAATTTAGAAGTTCCTCAGTCCTAATCCATAAATTCAACGAAATAAAAAACCGATGTTGACTCATCGGTTTTTTGTCGCTTCTTAGGATAGATCCGCTAATCATGCGCAGCCTTCCATACTCGTTCAAACTCCAACATAAATTGTTGGGCAATCGCCGCGTTATAAATGATGAGCAAATTTTCGTCGTTGCGTTCTTCGGCAGCTCTTGAAAAATTATACGAGCCGAACACAACGATGGATTCATCCACGATGAAAACCTTATGGTGCATCTGCCCGTCAATGCCATCAATACGGACGCTCAGTCCCGCCTGTTTGAATGGATCGTACTCTGTGCCTTGATTTGACTTGACCTGCTCCTCATCCATCACGCCGCGCACAGTCAGCCCCGCTCCCGCCTTCTCGCGCACAATCTCGCCTAATTTGTCTGACGTGAATGAAAACGTCAGGAAGTAAATGCTTTCCGTCGCGCCGCTCAACACAGCGGCGATTTGATCGAGCGTTCCGTCGTCGGGTGAAAAAAACGTATCTATGCGAGTCCCGTCAATTGTCAGAGTTGGATAAGGCGTTTTGCGTACGACCGATTCGCCAAACTTATGGTCGAGGAACATTTCTTCAAACTCTTTCGTATAATTTTCCGCCAATTTCGTCGAACGGATTCGCATCAGGTTATTGTCATCGTCATACGTTCCCGAATCGGTGTAATTCATCGAACCCAGCCAAACTTCAGAGCGGTCAATCACGATAAATTTGTTGTGCATCAACCCCTTTTGCCCGTCGCCGACGATGGGAATGCCCGCTTCCAATAACATCTGCACATCGGAAGAATCCATATTCGTGGATTCCATCGCCAACCGCACAGTCACGCCGCGAGAATGCGCGCGCAACAACGCATTACGGACGCTGTTTAGCGTCAGGCTATACGCTGCCGCATCTACGCTCAAACGCGCCGCATCAAGCGCCGCTATAAGCGGAACATCTATGCCGCCTGTGCCTTGTAGAGAAAACGAGTCTGTTGGATCAGTAAAATACAACTCGAACCACGCGCCGCGAACGCCATAGCCTGTTTGCAGATCAATCAGCGAGAGCGCGGGCTGCGCAGACGGCGTTTCTATCGTCTGACCAGCAATAGGCGTAGAACGCGCGCACGCGGAAAGCGCCGTGCAAACGACAAGCCAGCCATGCCAAATTCTTTGGCGGGTTATTCTATTCATCATACGATTATAATCGTGCCAATGCTCTCTACTAACGCCAATCGTCAAATCGCGCGCGCCGCGGGGACGGTGATGATCGCCATCCTTTTCGGTCAACTCGCCGGGTTAGCGCGCGGAGTCATCATCGCGAATATATTCGGCGCTTCGCCTGAACTTGACGCTTTTTTCGCCGCAAACCGAGTTAGTGAAACGCTCTTTCTACTAGTCGCAGGCGGAGCGCTCGGTTCGGCGTTCATCCCGACGTTCACCGGATTGCTCGCCAAAGAAGAAACTGATTCGGCGTGGCGGCTCGCCTTTGCCCTCGCTAATGCGGTCACGCTAACTCTCAGCCTCCTCGCCGCGTTGCTTGCCATATTTGCTCCTCAAGTAGTCCGCTACGCCCTTGCCCCGGGGCTTTCCGCCAATCCTGAGCTTTTCTCGCTTACTGTCGCTCTGCTTCGCATTCAATTAATCTCAGCCGTTCTGTTCGGTCTGGGCGGGTTAATCGTGGGCGTTCTTAACGCGCGTCAAATCTTTCTCATCCCGGCGCTCACGCCCGCCATGTATCAACTGGGAATTATTTTTGGCGCAGTCTTCCTTTCGCCTTCTCTAGGAATTTATGGATTAGCATGGGGCGTCGTCGTGGGCGCGGCGTTGTACTTGCTCATCCAACTGCCAAGCCTCATAAAACTGCTCAACGCTTCCGCTCATCCTCTTTGGTCGTTTTCGCTCGGTCTCCACGACTCCAACATTCGCACCGTTATTTTGCTTATGCTCCCTCGCCTGCTCGGCGTCGCTGTCGTACAGCTCAACTTTTGGGTCAACACGAATCTCGCATCCAGCATGGAGAAAGGCAGCGTCGCTAGTCTCAGTTACGCGTTCTCATTGATGCTCATGGCGCAAGCCGCGATAGCCCAATCCGTTGCAATTGCCGCCATGCCCACATTTTCAGCGCAACACGCGCTCGGCAAATTGGATGAAATGCGCGCATCGCTCGCCGCTTCATTACGCGCCATTTTGCTGATGGCGATTCCCGCCAGCATAGGGCTAATTCTCTTGCGCAAGCCGTTGATCTCGTTTCTCTACCAACGTGGAGAGTTTGACGCGCGCGCTGTACAACTCGTGGCATGGGCGCTTCTTTGGTACGCAGCGGGGTTGGTCGGTCACTCTATAATGGAAGTATTGACACGCGCCTTTTATGCGCAACAAGATACCAAAACGCCTGTCATCATTGGCGTGGCAACAATGACTCTCAATGTGGCTCTCAGCGTTCTATTCTCGCGTTACTTCGCGCAAATCGGTTGGCTTCCGCTCGGGGGGTTGGCGCTGGCAAATTCGCTGGCAACCGCGCTCGAAGCCGTCGCGTTGTTCGTCTTTATGCGAAAACGCTTGGATGGCATCGAAGAAAAGTCTATTTTCGACAGCGCATGGCGCGTGACGCTGGCGACGCTTGGGATGGGAATCGGCTTGCTGGCTTGGGCTCGATTGACGGTCGGGCAGGCGCGCTGGTTCGTCGCGCTGGGGGGCGTCGTAGTAGGCGGAGTTATCTATATAATAGGCGCCGCGATTTTCAAAGTCTCCGAGATCAAAATAATTGTAGACGCCGTTGCGAGGCGATTGCTTTGGGATTCGCCTTCGCGGTGACATTTTATTTCCAAATCAACCACTGGCAAACTGCAATAATAATTCCCAATATAATTCCGCCTATCACTTCAAGCGGCGTATGCCCCAACACTTCGCGCAAATCTTTTTCGCTGAAGATATGTCCTTTCAACAACTCATCGAACAACACGTTGATGCGCTTTGCGTGGATGCCCGCCTGCTGACGCACGCCCGCCGCATCGTATGTGACGATCATAGTGATGGCGACGCCCAAAGCAAACAGCGGATTCGCAAAGCCTTGATAAAAACCGATCGCCAGAGTCGTGGCGGTCATCAGCGCCGAATGCGAGCTGGGCATGCCGCCCGTCGTGAGCATCAGCGACCAGTTCCACTTACGCGTGCTCAGATAATCAAGCGGAAGTTTGATAACTTGCGCAAGAATCCATGCAATTAACCCTGCAATTAACGGTCTATTCTGAAGCAGATCGAGAAAATTCATTCCATCTCTTCTTCGAAATCGGAAATATCGTCGCCCGCGACTTGTTTCACTTTGAGCCGCGCAGATTCTAACAAGGATACGCATTGCGCCGCCAGAGTCTGCCCGCGCTCAAAGAGTTTAATCGCTTCTTCCAACTGACTTTGCTCGCCTTCCAGCGTTTCAACAATGCTCTCAAGTTCAGCGAGCGCTTCCTCATAAGTTAATTCTTCAACAGTCTTTTCTGATTTTTTAGTTGTTGTTTTTGGCATAATTGCTCCATTTATAATTCACGATCGACGATTATCAAAGCCATTCACCGATCGCTAATAATTAATCACTGCTTTTTCACCTCAAACTCTCCATCGCTAACGCGCACGTTCATTTTATCGTTTGCCTGTGCAACGCGAGACACAACAACGCCGTCGATTTGGCGCGTCACCACCGCGTACCCGCGCGCCAATACCGCCAGCGGACTCAACGCTTCGAGCCGCTTACAAGTCCCTTCAATGTGTTTGCACTCCAACGTTATACGGTTGAACACGGCAGAAGATAAGCGGCGAGACAAGTCGTCTACGCGTTGCGATTCGGATTGGACGAGGCGCGAAGGAGATAGGTAGCGAAGTTGAGAGACGAGAGAAGAGAGGGATGATCGTTTTTCCGAGATAATGTCGAGCGTCAGGGTAGAGGTTAGAGACCGAAGGTTGGCAACTGTCGCAGCAAGGTCTTGGGTTGTGATTTGAGTCGCAAGCTCCGCCGCGGCAGTAGGAGTCGGCGCGCGCAAATCGGCGGCGAAGTCGCACAAGGTGAAATCAGTTTCATGACCGACGCCTGAAATGATGGGAGCTTTCGATGCGGCAACCGCGCGGACGACGCGTTCGTCATTGAACGCCCATAAATCTTCAATCGAACCGCCGCCGCGAGCGATGATAATAACGTCTGAAGATTGGAGAATCGGAGAACTGATGGCTTTAACCAGCGCGGAAGGAGCCTCGCTTCCTTGCACAGGCGAAGGGGCAAGGACGACTTCCACAAGAGGCAAACGTCGCCGCAACGTATTGAGCATATCGCGCAATGCTGCGCCGGTTGCAGAAGTGACAATTCCGATTCTACGCGGCAGCTCGGGGATAGGGCGCTTACGTTCAGGGTCGAACAATCCTTCGGCTTCGAGCTGCGCTTTGAGCCGCATGAACTCTTGATACAATGCGCCCTCGCCCACGGGGCGAATCTGATCCGCATAAAGTTGATATTGCCCTTGCGGCTCATACACACCGATCTTGCCATGGACTTCCACTTCCATGCCGTCGCGCAGCGTAAGTTTCAGCCGCGCCGCGCTCGTCTTCCACATCACAGATTTCAACGAAGCGCCAGCGTCTTTGAGCGTGAAATACACATGCCCCGACGCGGGACGCGCGAGGTTGGATATTTCTCCCAGCGCCCACACATCCTGAAGCGTCTCATTCTCTTCCAACAATCTGCGGATGAGGAACGTCAATTTAGAAACGGTGAGTGTTTGCGAGGCTGGCGCGGAGAAAAGGGGCGGTTGCATCTGTAAAAGGATAATCGAAAAAAGGCGAAACGAAAAGGATATGTCAGACTGCTGTATAATCGAAAGACGGCTTCTCATCTCGCCGTCTACTATTTACTATGAAGCATCTCTGGTCTCCTTGGCGCATGGCATACATTGAAAATCACGATAAAGAAGCGGGTTGCGTTTTTTGCAACGCACAAGCGAAAGCGGATAACGCGGAAAACCTCGTCGCTTATCGCGGCAAGCGCGCGTTCGCGATCCTTAACCGCTACCCTTACACTAGCGGACATTTAATGGTCATTCCTTTCACTCACAAAGCAAACCTCGAAGAACTGGATTCGGCGACTCGCGCTGAAATGATGGAATTGACCTCGCACTGCACAACAATCTTAAAAACGATCTATCATCCGCAAGGATTCAATGTGGGCGTTAATATCGGCGAAGCGGCAGGCGCGGGCATAAAAGAGCACGTCCATATTCATATCGTCCCGCGTTGGAAAGGCGACACGAATTTTATGTCTACTGTTGGGGAAACGCGCGTATTGCCCGAAGAACTCGAATCGACGTACAATCGCGTCCAGAACGAATTTACGAAACTGTTTCAAAATCAACTTCGTCAAGAATAAATGTCGTTAAAATCTCTCGCGCTGTTCCTGTTTACTTTCCTTTTGGGAAGTTGCGCGCCGGCGATCATCGCGCCGTCAACGCCGACTCAGTTTGCTGCGTCAACGCAAGCGCTGTCTCCGCTCCCGCCAACGCCGACGAGCGCGCCTCCGCGAATAATTAATCCCTTGACGGGCTTGCGCGCTCAAGACCCCGCTCTACTCGATCTGCCCGCCCTGCTCGTCTCGATCTCGCATTTTCCGGTCACGGCGCGCCCGCAGGCGGGCTTGTCGTTTTCACCGCTCGTGTTTGAAATCTACATCACCGAAGGCGCGACGCGTTTCCTTACAACCTTCTACGGCGAATACCCCGCGCCTGAAGCGCCAATTACTGGCGGATGCGAAACGCGGCGCGAAATCTTCATGCAAACCGATCTCATTTTAGGCGGCCGAATCTGGCTGGACTCGAATCAAAATAACCTGCTCGACGCATGGGAACGCGGCGTAGGCGGCGTGTGCGTAAACTTATTTAACGCGCATCAAGACTTCATTCAACAGACGACGACCGACAGCAACGGTTACTACGGTTTCAACCTTGGCGCTGGAACGTATTTCGTCGAGGTCGAAAAAAACCCGCAATGGGAGTTTACGCAAAAAAACGACGGAGCCGAGAATCAAAGCAGCGTCGTAGACCCAGCCTCAGGACGATCTGACGCGGCGCATATCGCGTCCTCATTTCTCTCTTTAGACGCGGGCTTGATTCAGTCGAGCAACGTTCCCCCACCGGCGTCTCTTCCTGATCCTAAAATAGGTCCCATCCGCTCCGGGCGCCTCGTGTACGCAGATATCGCCGCTATGTTCACCAACTCCTGCTTAATCTACGCATTCGCCTCGCCGGAAGTGTTGTCTGAATTGCCGCACTGCGTATTCGTCACGCACGATATTCAAGGCGGCGGTTATATGTATGGCATTGACGATATGTTCGCCGCCGCGCGCAATTACAAGAATCCGAAAATCACAATTGATTATGCGAGCAACATATTTTCAGACGAGCCGCCCGCAGGGGGCGCGCCAGCGTCAAAACTGCACGTTTACATCGCTTACTTGAATCAATCAGGCTGGGAATATGACGCGCTTTCGCAAAGTTACTGGCGCTTTGTAGATAACGCGGATTTCGACACGGCGGGCGTCTTACGTCCCGAAGTGGACAGGCTCACCGGTCGTCAATTACAGTTCGAAAATGTGATCGTTCTATTCGCAAAGCACGATGTTATTTCTCCAACCAATTTAGACATTCATCTGGAAGGCGGTCTAAGCGGCGACGCGCTTCTATTCCGCGACGGGTTGAAATACAATATCCGCTGGAGCGCTCAACTCAGCGAAGAAGAAATGCAAATTGGATTTCGCAGACCGCTTCAGTTTCTATACGCGGAGGAAGATCGATTATTTCCGCTCAAGCCCGGTCAGACGTGGATCATCGTCGTCACGCCGGAAACAACCGTAACAGAGCGAACGCTGGGCAAATGGCTGCTGAACTTCGCGCAACCTAAAGGGGCAAAATAGTTTCAGCCAGTTAGCTCTACTTGATCAATACGCCGAGATGATTCGCCACCGCGCGCTCTCGCCCGGGGATATTTTCATCCATCAACTTGTTCACCGCACGCGGGTTGCCATTTACGTCACGAACGATCATTGCTGAAGAGCCGCCGCCGTCAAGGCTTATACCAGTATACGCGCCATAGGAGAGAAGAATATCCGCTGCTTCAGGAAAGGTTGCCCCTTCGCTGAATTCGCGCCCATCTATCGTCGCCATCACCAGATAACGTCCGTTCTGGTTCGCGCCGATCACAGTGCGCGGGTTGCGACTCGTCGCCTCCAACGAAGTCATCCTCTTGCCCTTCGTGATTAAATATCTATCGCCGGTAATCGCATTGAAGACAGGTCCCACGGGCGTATCGAACGAGATGATATTCTTCTGATTGATATATAAGACGGGTCGCCCGGGCGACTTGGTCGAATACTGAGTCCCGCGCGAAGCCGCCATGCCTACAAGGCGAAGCGGCTCTCCGCCATCGGGGCAAAATGAAGCGGGAGGGAACGTCGTTGGGTCAAGATAGTAAAATCCGTCCGCATTGATCGCAATATTCAACTTATTCTTCTGTAGAAATTTCGAAGTCGTCATCGCACACAGAAACGGATCGGTTTTGCGCAAAGGCGGCGTGACGAGGAATTCAAACGTTGCGGCTTTCAAATCTATCACCAACGCATGCGAAACCAGCCGATTAGGCGTTAATTGCACCTTACGGTAGTAGGTTACGCCTGAGAATAATTTCTGCATAGCGGTGGCTGGCGTCTTGCCAACGCTTTTGAGGTATGCGCCAGACGCCCAGCCGGTGAAACCATCCACTTTTCGGATTCTCCGCCAGCTGCCGTCAGCCATAGACTCAAGCTGTTCCACGCTCTCAGCGTTCGTTAAGTGACCGATTGATTTGTACTGCGCGCCGGGACCTTCGCGAACATTCAACGCGCTTGCCGTCACTTGAAACCATTCATACACTTCTTCCGCAACAGGCGGCGGCGGCTCGGTCGGCTCGAAAAATTTCTTGGATGACCAACCCGCCAGCCCGTCGTAGTTTCGTTTGATTTGATACCACTGCCCATCTTCAGAAATAGAAAGTCTCTGCACTGCTTCATTTCGATATAACAAGCCGATTGAGGGAAAGCCTGTGCTGGGTCCTTCACGGACATTCAATGCGGAGGCGGTCACTCTAAGCCATACTTCCGTTGGAGGCGGCGTAGGCGGTTCAGGAGTCGGCGGTTCAGGAATTGGCGGCTCAGGAATTGGCGGAGTAGTCGCCGCAAGATAATGCTTAGACGACCAGCCTATTAATTGATCCGACCCGCGCAAGATTTGAATCCAGCCTCCGTCAGCAGATTCGGAAATCTTCTTCACTATTTCATTTTGTTTCAATAAACCTATCACGCCATAATTCGTCCCCGGTCCAGAGCGCACATTGAGAGCCGAGGCAGTGACTTTATACCAAATCGGCTCCGTCGGAGGAGGCGGCGGCGGAGGAGTTGAATCTAATTTAAAGCGGCGACGGAACTCCGCCAAATCGCCGTTAAAATAATTTAGATCAATGCGCGAACTTTCAACGCCATATAACGCGCCATCGCCTCTGTCGGTATATTGCCAGAATAACCACTCATTAACGCCCCAGGGTTTGGGAACGAGGGGCATAGCCGTTCCATAATTAGCGATCCACAATGGGTATTGGCGGAAATATTGGAGGTCCGCCGCGCCGCTCGGCGCGTTTGCCAACCAATAATAATAAGCGGTGTAGATCGCAATCTCATGCTTGCCCACGCGAGATTTAAGCCGCTCTAAGAAAGTTTTCCAATGTTTCCAACCGGCATATGCGCCCCCGTACGCTTCTTCGAAGTCTGCAAATAACGGCAATTCTCCCAAATCGCCGTCAAAAGCAGAGAACCATAAATCGGCTTGAATTTTAGGCTCAATGCGGCTGTCGTAAAACCAATACGACCCGCGCGGCAATCCCGCCGCCTTAGAATTACTCCAATTTGTCTTGAAATCCGAATCGATCCATGTATTCTGCCCCGATCGAATGATCACATATCCCGCAGAGCGGCTCATCTTAACAAAGTCAATTCCCTGCGGCGTACTGTTATCGTCTTGATAAAAACTAACGTCAGGTCCAATCAGGTTTGCCACGTCCGCCTCCTCCGTAGATTAGGGAATATTTTACCAGCGAAGCGACATCCATGCCGAAGCGAATTGTAAAAGTTCCCTGTATAATCGCACGCATGAATTATCGCATCATTTCTTATTTTCTACTCGTTCTTCTACTTGCCGCTTGCGTCCCTAACTCCTCAGCGGTTTATCCTACGTACGATCCCTTCGTATCGGTAAGCGACGAGACCCCTACGTCTGAATCAATTCACGTCCAACCAACCGCCTCGCCCGCGCGCCCCACGCCTACGCGCGCGCCTATCTCCGTGAAAATCCCCACGCGAATTTCAAATTCTCCCATTGGCGCGCCAACGCCCGACGCGCCCCATCCGCTCCCGCCGCCGCGTGAATACGTTGACCAATATGCTATTCAGTACGGCGACACGCTGGAAAGCATCGCTAAAAAATACGGCGTCACACTCGAAGTGTTAATGCAGGCGAACAGTCTAAATGAAACGTCTATTTTGACAATTGGACAGACAATTAATATTCCCCCTGTTCAAATTGACCCGGCGCCCGGTTCATCCTTCAAATTAATTCCCGATTCAGAGCTGGTCTACGGACCCGCCAGCGCTGGCTTTGATCTCGAAGCATTCGCAGAGCGAAAAGGCGGATATCTTAGCGGCTACGCGCAAGATGTAAGCGGAGCGTACCTAAGCGGCGCACAAATTATCATGCGCGTCGCGCAGAATTATTCGGTTAATCCGCGCCTGTTGACGGCTATTCTCGAATATCGCAGCGGCTGGGTCACTAACCCCGCCCCGCTAAATACGGATTACCCAATGGGCTACCACGATGACTATTATGCGGGGTTGTATCGTCAAGCCGCATGGGCGGCGGATAATTTGAATCGCGGCTATTATCTGTGGCGCGCCAATGCGCTCGGCGCTTTACCGCTCAATGACGGAACCTACGCGCCAATGGATGCTACTATCAATGCTGGCACCGCGGGCGTGCAATATTTCTTCTCTTTATTCAACAATCGCAACATTTGGGATTACGACGTAAGTCAACTCGGATTCTTCCAGACTTATAATTCGCTCTTCGGTTATCCGTTCGACTACGACGTTTCACCGCTCGTCCCTGCTAGTTTAACGCAACCGGCTCTGCAACTTCCCTTCGAACCTGGGACAATCTGGTCGTTTACAGGCGGACCGCACGGCGGCTGGGATAACGGCTCTGCATGGGCAGCGTTAGATTTCGCGCCGCCGGGCGGAGGAGCGGGCTGTTCGCCTAATGAAGCATGGGACGTCTCTGTAGCGGACGGACCCATCGTCCGCGCGGAGAACGGCGCAGTAGTTCAGGATTTAGACAACGACGGCTATGAACAGACTGGCTGGACAATCCTGTATATGCACGTCGAATCGCGCGATCGCGTGCAGCCGGGAACCTATCTCTACGCCGGCGACCGCATCGGGCATCCATCCTGCGAAGGCGGGCTCTCCAACGCCACGCATCTCCATCTAGCGCGACGCTACAATGGCGAATGGATCGCGGCTGATGGAAACCTGCCCTTCAATCTCGACGGTTGGGCGTCAAGCGGCGACGGCGTCGTCTATAATGGCTGGCTGACGCGCGATGCGGTCGTTCTTCAAGCCGAAGAAGGCATATTCGAAGGCGTTAATCAGATTTCGCGATGACGTCGTTGTGTTTCTCTCAACACACAACCAACTCCGACGTCTCTCTTATCCGCCTTACATGCGCCAAAGTCTATTGCTATTAAAGGTATAATTTTCATTATGAAACGCGTCACAACGCTTCTTATGCTGACGGCTTTTCTGTTTTCCTCATGCGGCACAAGCGCGCCCTCGCTTTGGGGGCAGTATAAGACTCCAACGCCTGCCGGCGGAATTCTCGCTACAGCAACCTCATCCGCCGGGACGCCGCTTGTCCAATCGGTCGCAATAAACGAGTCGGCAAACGAGCGGATCGTCCTACCGACGCCAACGGCAACTTTCTCGCCGCCAGATTTCTTCGTCACGCAATTCGCCCCAACCCCAACAATAAGTCCGTCGCCCGTCGCAACCGAATCGATCCTCTATTACGCGCAGAATGGCGACTGGCTTCCAGCCGTAGCGCACAGATTCAACGTCGAAACGGCTGAAATCACGTCGCCCAAACTCCTCCCCGCCAGCGGACTGCTCGCCGCCGGCACATTGCTGATCATTCCCGATCGCGCAGACATACTCGCACCATCCACATCGGCAACGCAGCTCATTCCCGACAGCGAAGTCGTCTTCTCCGCTAGCGCGACAACTTTTGATATTGCTGGATATGTAAAAGACGCGGGGGGATATTTATCCACCTATCGCGAATATCTCAACTCAACCGCATGGACAAACGGCGCGGCGGAAATTGAGCGCATCTCATATGAAAATTCGATCAATCCGCGCCTGTTGCTTGCCATTCTCGACTATGAGGCGAATTGGGTGCGCGGCGAACCTGAGAATGAATTCCGCAAAAACTATCCGCTCGGTTACGAGAATTATCACAACAAGGGTCTATATCAGCAGTTGGCATGGGCAATCAATCAACTCTCTACGGGATATTACGGCTGGCGCACAGGGACGATCTCCAGCGTCACCCTTAATGACGGGACAACGTATCAACTCGCTCCATCGCTCAACGCCGGCACAGTCGCTATCATGACCTACTTCGCTCAACTCCATAGTCAAAATGAATGGTTGAGGATCATGGATCCCAACAGCGGATTCGCTTCGTTCTACGCGAACATGTTCGGTTCTCCATGGATACGCGCGGAATCATTTGGCGCAATCTTCCCGCCCACGCTCATTCAACCGGAGATGATCCTCCCTTTTGACATTGGCGCAAACTGGGCGTTCACCGGCGGACCGCACGGCGCGTGGGAAAGTTACGGTCCGCTCGCCGCGATAGATTTCGCTCCCGCCGCCGATAAAAGCGGCTGCACAAAATCAAATAATCGCGTCCTCGCTATCGCTCCGGGGCTGGTCATCCGTTCAGAGAAAGGGATCGTTGTGATAGACCTCGATGGCGACGGTCAGGAACAAACTGGCTGGAATATTCTCTATTTACATGTCGCCGAGCGAAGTCGAGTCGCGCAAGGCAAATGGGTGGATCAAAACGAACCCATCGGCTATCCCTCCTGCGAAGGCGGAGTCGCTACCGGTACGCATGTGCACATTGCCCGAAAATATAACGGTGAATGGATCACGGTTGACGGACCTACTCCGTGGGTGATGAGCGGCTGGACCGTCGTCGCCGGAGACCGACCGTATCAAGGCAAACTTGTGCAAGGCGAACGCGTGATTACAGCAGATGTGAACGGTCAAGCGAAGTCGCGGATCGTGCGTACGGACAGCGATGATTAACGTAAAAAAAACAGCGCGCCTTTTCAACCTACTCTTCACCTTGTGCGCACTGACCTTCTCTTCTTGCGCGCCGCGCGAGGCAAACACTGCCATAAGAACGATGATTACGCCTCTCGCACCGACGGCGCTTCCCGCGCCAACGTCAGGCAGACCCCAGTACGCGCCCGGCGAACTTGTGGACTACATCGCCCAAAATGGCGACACGCTCCCCGCGTTAGCGCAACGATTCAATACATCGGTAGAAGAGATTTTTCAAGCAAATCCGATCATCCCGCGCGATGCGACTACCATGCCGGTCGGCTTACCGATGAGAATTCCCATTTATTATCTTCCGTTATGGGGTCTCGCCTACCAAAGCCTTCCCGATTCAGCGTTTATCAACGGTCCCGCGCAGATCGGATTCAATACCAGCGCATTCCTCGCTTCTACCAACGGGTGGTTAAAAAACTATCGAGTATACGCCGGCGAAAAATCTCGCAATGGAGCCGAGATGGTAGAGTACGTCGCCGTCAATTACAGCGTCAGCCCGCGGCTGTTGCTCGCCATCCTTGAATATCAAACCGGCGCGCTCACTCAGCCCGATCCTCCCAGTCAGAAATTCGCGCTTGGCTTTCGCCGCGCATATTACGATACACCCTACCTTCAACTGATCATCGCAGCAAACATCTTAAACAACGGTTACTACGGCTGGCGCAATGGAACGCTTACAGAATTCGAACTGCCCGACGGCTCCATCACCCGCCCCGACCCGTGGCAAAACGCAGGTTCGGTCGCGCTTCAATATTATTTCTCACGGACTCAAACCGGGAAGGCTTATCTCGCTTCCATTGGATCGGACGGGTTGGCTCATACTTATGCAACATTCTTCGGCGACCCATGGCTTGACGCGTCTATCGGCATTCCGGGCAGTTTGCAGCAACCGCCGCTCCGCTTCCCCTTCCTTGCGGGACACATTTGGGCGTACACCAGCGGGCCGCATACCGGCTGGGGTTCCGGCGAACCATACGCCGCGCTCGACTTCGCGCCCGCCTCGGATGTGACAGGTTGTTATACAGTGGCGCGCGATCTATTCTCTACCGCAATGGCAGACGGTCTCATCGTTCGCGCAGACGTAGACGGCGTGATTGTTGACCTTGATAAAGACGGCGACGAACGCACCGGCTGGGTCTTATATTATTTACACACAGCCGCAGACTCGCGCATTACAGTAGGGAAAGAAGTAAAGGCGGGCGATCCGATCGGCTATCCGTCTTGCGAGGGCGGCTCGGCAACGGGAACGCACGTTCATATAGCGCGAAAATACAACGGCGAATGGGTCTCCGCTAGCGGTCCGCTTGCGTTCGATTTGGAAGGCTGGGTCGCCGGCGGAGAAGAACGCGCCGGCACGCTCACGCGCGGCGCGCAAACAGTCATCGCGTGCGATTGCTCAGACTTTAGAACGCGTATCGCATCTGAATTACGCTGACCTTATCGCTCCGTCATATTCCGCCACACGCCTTGATGCGTTACATACGCGCCGGCATCCTCTTCATAGATCTCATATTTCAATTCTATCGGAAAGGCTTGCTCGAGCATGGCTTGCGCCGGACAATACTTCGTAGCGGTCAATTCGATCGCACGCAACACAGCGCTCTCGTCAATTTGCCTGCCAACGATCACAAAGAGAACTTCTGCGCGCGTAAATACTTTCGGATGTTCAGAAGCGCGCGATCCATCAAAGCGCGTTTCAAAACGAGTCACTTGCTGCCGCTTTTTCTGCAAGATCGCCATCACATCCATAGCCTGACAGCCAATCAGCCCCAGCGCGATCAACTCCATAGGGCGAATACCCTCCGCCGTTTTCTCAAGCGGCGCGCCCGCGCTCATCCGAATCGGAAGCCCAGACGAACCAGCGCCGATAAATTCCATTCCAGTTTGCCAATTAAGTTTAACGTTCACTTCTCCTCCTTGATGATCGGCGCAACAAACTTCTCTAACGCACGCTTTTCGATGCCGCCCATCCACTGCAAGCGAACGATGCCGTTGCGGTCAATTACATACGACGATGGAAGCCCGATCGTCCTGAAAGCCTGTTCAGTGGCGATATACGTCGGATCGAGCCAGATCAGGAATGTTAACTCGAACGTCTTCGCGAACTGAACGACATCGGCGGTCGGGTCGCCATCGTTCACTGCGATAATCGCAAAGCCCTCTTTTTGGTATCTATCATAAAACGCTTGAAGCGCGGGCATCTCTTTTTTGCACGGTTCGCACCATGTCGCCCACAAGTTAACCAGCGCAACTTGCCCGCGATAGTCAGTAAGGGAATGAGAAACGCCGTCAAGATCGGTAAGCGTTAACGCAAGAGCGGGATAGTT
>BQMV01000132.1 GCA_022181005.1 Anaerolineaceae bacterium
GCAACGCATCTGTTGGACAAGCGCCGACGCAAATTCCGCACCCAGTGCATTGCACCGGGTTGAAGATCGCAAGTTTCGGGTAGCCCGAATCATCCTCGCGAGGAACCATACGAATCGCATCGTACGGGCAATCTACATAGCATAGCGAACAACCGATACATTTATCGTCCGTCACCACCGCAGGACCGTCGTCGCGCCCGGGAGCCAGCCACGGAAGGAGGAATAAACTTCCAACGGCGAGAATCGCCAAGCCCCAAAAGATGACGTTGCCCCACATATCCGCCAAAGGCAGAAGCACAAGATATAAACTATCCACAGGCACGGAAGATACCATTGTGCCAAGATCGGCGGGCATATAAGACATGGCGGGTTTAATCAGCGAAAGGATGATCAAACCGACCAACGCTTGCGCCGCCGCCCAGCGGGGAGTCCACCAACGGGCGCGTGAAAGGCGCAGGTTGTGAATATTGATCGCAAAAAAGACGATCAACGGAATGAACAGGTGCAGGAACAAAATAATAACAAAGTTTGAGAATGTACGCGAAGCAAGGTCGGTTGAAACATACGTCAAGCCCGAAGAGCCGGCGAGCGTCTGCATCATGAACTCGGTCATCCACTGCGCGCGCTGATCCCAGATCATCCAATAGCCGAATGTGCCGGTCAGCCAAACCATCGCCAACATAATCCAGCCGCTTGTCCACGCCACCCAGCGTTGACCCCAGAAACGGTCGCCAAAAAGCATGCGAACCAAGTGTAAGAGGATGAGAATGATCATCGCGTCCGAAGCGTAACGGTGAACGCTGCGAATTAACGAGCCGTACCATGTGGAACTGATCTTCTCTACAGTCTCATAAGCGACTTCCGCGCCGGGGCGATAAATGAGAGTCAGGTAGGTTCCGGTCGCGATCAACACCACCAACATAAAAATCGTGAGCGTGCCGAGATGATGAAGCGGATTGAAATCAGATTTTGCGAAACGATTGATCGCGCCTTCCACAGAAATCCAAGCTTTTTCAAGAGCGCGCAGAAAGCGCCGTTGGGTATACAGTTTTTTGGTCATTGGTTCCTTATCGTCCTAAAACGGTTTAAGATTTATAGAGTCGCATCCGGAAGTTCTTCTTCCAACGCCGATTGCCCTATTCGTGGAAACTGGTTCATCTTCATTGCATTTGAAGTGACAAAAACGCTGCTCATCACCATTGCCAGCGCAGCGAACACAGGCTGCAACAAACCCGCCATCGCCAACCCCACGCCCGCCAGATTATAAACTACAGCCCAGCCAAGATTCTGCCGCACGCGTTTCATCGCTTCGTTCGACAGATCAAACAGCCACGGGACAACGCGCAGATCGTCGCGCATTAACACCACGTCGGAAGCGGCGCGCGCAACGTGCGTGCCGCGATTCATCGCCATCCCCACCATCGCCGCGGCAAGCGCAGGACCGTCATTGATGCCGTCGCCAACCATAGCTGCGTCGCTGGTCAATCGTTTCATTTTCTCATCGGGCGTCAGCGCAGCCTGCACTGGGATTCCCAACGTCTTTTGCCAACGTTCGCCCGCACTAATCTCATCGCCGGTCAGCACGCCCAACTCCAATCCCGACGATTGTAATTCACTTAACGCCTCTTGCGCTTCCTCGCGGATGGTTTCGCCAAGCGAGAAGATGCCGCGGACGCGCCCAGCCCAGCCCGCGTACACGACGACGCGCCCCGCTTCTTTCCATGCCTTGGCTTGAGCGTCAACTTTCGCCGGCATGTCCAATCTTTCGGCAGACATATGCCGTGCCGATCCGACTGCAATAGAAGCGCCGGACGCCGGCAATCTCCCAAGCACGCCAAACGCGGGAATCATCTTGAACGTTTCGGGCTTGATCAGTTTTATCCCGCGCGTCTTGGCATACTCGACAACTGCGCGCGCTAACGGATGCTCCGATTCGTTTTCAATAGACGCCGCTTGCTGCAAGAACTTCATTTCATCGTCTTCGTCAACAACGAAGATCTCTTGAACTTTCATCGGCAACTGCGTTAACGTGCCGGTTTTATCGAAGAAGACACGCTTCACTTTGGCGAGCCGTTCAAATACAGCGGTGCTGCGCAAAATGACTCCCGATTCAGCGGCGCGTTCGAGCGAAAGCCATAAGGTCAACGGGGTAGCCAACCCCAGCGCGCACGGACAAGCGATCAGCAGGACGGACAGCGCGACGATTAAGCCTTTCTCTGCGCCGCCGAAGTGATTCCAAATTAAGAAGGTTACGGCGGCAAGCGCGAGCGCGGCAGGCGTCATCCACGCGGCAAGTTTATCCACCATGCGCTCAAGCGGTGAGCGCGCCCACAGCGCTTCGTGCAACAACCGTCCAATTTGACCCGCGATCGTTGAATCGCCGACAGCGGTTGCGATCACTTCAAAACTGCCATCCAAGCTGACGGTCCCGGCTTTAACTGCGTCGCCGCTAGAGTGCGCGACCGGCTTCGGTTCGCCCGTCAATAGCGATTCGTCCACATCGCCTTCGCCGAGCGCGATCAAGCCATCGGCAGGGAAACGTTCGCCGGGGCGCACGCGGATTCGCATCCCGGGCTTCAGTTCAGCGGCGGCGATCGTCATATCATCCTGCGCTGTAACCACTGTCGCCGTTTCAGGAATCTGTTCCAGCAGTTTCGTCACCGCCTTGCCGCTTGCCTTGTGCGCCTGCATTTCAAGCCAGCGCCCAACAGACACTAAAAAGATCAACATGGTAGCGGTATCAAAATATAAGCCGCCATGACCGACGATCAAGTTGCGGACGGATAGTCCGAAGGCGGAAAACGTCCCGATCATGATGAGCGTATGGATGTTGGGCTGTCCGCGCAGTAAACTGGCAAACCCGGCGCGCAAGATCGGCAGACCCAGCAGAATCAGAACCGGCAGGCTGGAAATTAACATCATCAGTTGGAAGAAATCTACCAGCGGCTGCGATTCGGGCGTCGCCCAGCCGAATATATCGCGCGCATAGATGCCCGCGCCGACGACCATATCGTGCAATACCATCACGCCGCCAATAATGAGATAAGTAAGAAAAGTCTCTTCTTCATCATGCGGTTTTTCGTTGGGCAGCGTCGCTTTATAGCCTAACGAGCGCACGCGCTTCTTCAGCGCTTTGGGGCTAATTGCCGCGCTGTCATACGTGATATTAGCTTGACTTTGAATAAAATTCGTCTCGGCGTTGACAACGCCCTTCGTGCGTTTCAGTTGTTCGTTGACCAACCATGCGCACGAAGAACACCACATGCCGTTGAGCGTTAAGGTGACGTTCTGCACGTCTTCTTCATTAATAGTTTTCGACGTTTCAACGACAGGAGATTCCGCCAGCAACGCCGCTACTTCCCGGCAGGAAGGACAACAGAAAACATCGCCCTGTTCGTTCGTGAGCGGATGTAGGGTCGTCAGCCCGCACAGCGAGCAGGCGACAAGAGTTTTTGCAGAGGAAGTTGGGTACTCTAGCGCTTGCATACGGTTTACCAGAACATGACCTCGCCGAGCATGAAATGTCCAACGAGTCCGAGCGAGGCGAATCCGCGCATGGCAAATTGGAAGCCAAAGAGCATCATCGCTACCGCAACGAGCGCGCGTGACCAGGACCGCGAATGGGTCCTATTGGCGAACCACTTTACCGCAAGCAAACTGGGAACGGTGGCAATGCCGAAGACCAGCATGTTAAGTGCGCCGTATACCGGAGATTTAGAAGCGATCGCCGGCACGAGCGCGGTAAGCGTTAAGCCGCAGGGGAGGAAGCCCCATAAGACGCCGAAGACGTATGAAGCCGGGGGCGAAGCGGATGTGAACGCGCGCACGGCGCGCCCCCAGCGCCGAGTCAACGAGACAAATAAAAGTTCAGGCGAGGGGACCAATCCGATAAACGCCGCCGCCAGATAGAAAGCGGCTAACGCAAAGAGGATGGACAGCGCCGCTTGCAGTTTATCGAACGACCACAACGCCTGACCAAAGGCGCCGAAAATAATTCCGAGGAATGAATAGGAGGTAATGCGTCCGGCGTGAGCCAGCGCCCATGCAAATTTATTTTGAAAAGCGGGTTGGCGGTCAAAAAGAAAAACAACGGGACCGCACATCCCCACACAATGACCGAGGCTCCCCAACAAGCCCAACAACAACGAAGCCAACATTGTTTACCTTAATTGTAGAAATTTACATGCGAAAGGCTTCGGAAGCCTTGCGGCTTCCGAAGCCTTTGTTGCTAAACTAACGAATAAACCAGGTGCGTCCGAGCAGCCACCAGTTTGTGAAGTAGTACACGGCAAACCAAACGAGGAAGGCGAAAACCAGCACGAACGCGCCTCTTGGCTGATTTTGCTTATCTTCCATCATATGATCGGTCAATTTCGTCGATTCAAGCACCGGGTTGCCGTCGCCGGAGACCAACAACAGTCTGTTCGCTTCTGTGCGCGGACCCGTAAGAACGGATACGAACACAACTGTAACGAACATGATGCCGCCGATCACCGCGAGAATCGCACCAATGCCAAAGATAGCGAGCGTGAGTTCAACCGTGCCGGGCACTACGCCGGCGAAAGTGATATCCCAGTTACGGCGCGAAACGCCTTGCAAGCCGCTGGTGATCATGCCGAGGGAGAGCAGGAGCATTCCGCCGCCAAAAACATAAGGCTGCCAGACCGCCCATTTCTTGAGTTTCAATTCTTTACGGAAGATGAGCGGGATGAGGTAGTAGGTCAAACCCATGAAAGCGGTAGTCGTTCCAGACACGACGGTCGCGTGGAAGTGGCCCGGCAGGCGCATGGTGTTATGAACCAGCATGTTGATCTGCTCGGTGCCGATGACTACGCCGGTCACGCCGCCAACCCAACCGAAGATCACAATGGAAATAACCAAGGCTGAGAAACCCGGCTCCTTCCACGGCGCGTTACGAAGCCAGCCGAACAAGCCTTTTCGATAGCCTTTGGCGCGTAGGGCGACTTCCATAGCCGCGGGGATCGAGAACGCATGCATCATCGAGCCAAGCACGGCGAGATACATGGCATAGGAGGTGTTGACCGCCTTCCACGCGAAAGACAAGCCGGGATCTCCCAATAGGTGGTGAGCCGCGCCAAGGTTGATGAAGAACAGATAAAGCACGAACGCCAAGCGCGAGAATTTCTCATTGACCGGGCGGATGCCTACTGTGATCTGCGCCAAGGAATACCAGATGGAGATCATCGCGGCAAGGTTAACTTGCTGAGCGGGATGGCCGAAGCCCCAGAAGAAGTTGCGGTAAATGCCCGGGTCAAAACTGGAGATGACGCCCATAGACCAGAGAAAAGCCGGCACGATCGCCGCCGCGCCTTGCAACAGGGTGTAGGTCGCCAAGATCGCGGCGGTCATGAACCCAAAGGCAACCAACGGCATTGAGCCTTCAAAGCGTTTCTCGCGTTTGGCAACTACGATATTGATAAAGAACGTAGCTACCGCGATCAACGCGCCAACCGCGAACAGAATATAACTGAGATAGAACACCGGGCTGGCTTTCAACGGCATGTACGCCGTGTAGGCTACCGTGTTCCTGGGGTCGAACAGCACGACAACGTTCGCCGTCAAACCGCCAATCGTCATTAAGATAAAGCCAAGCCAAGCGAGTTTAGGCGCGGCATGCCGCGCATTAAGCAATACGGTCGAGCCGAAGTGCAAACCTGCGATCTCGAAGAACACCATCCAGGCAATCAGCATATCAATGCCGTGCAGGGTGAGCAGGCGATAGAACCAAGTCGCATCCAATAAGTGAAACGTCTGCCAACGCGTGAGCGCGATCAGGAGCGCGGCAATGCCGCCGATCGTCAACGTCAAAACCGCCATCACCGCATTCGCGATAATCAGCCGTTCCGCGTGCATATCCACTTTCAGAGTTAGAACCGGGCAAGTGCGATAGTCGTCCTTCGCGCCCTTCACCCAGGGAAATGTAGGGGCAAGCGTTGCCATACCATTTTCTCCTATTTCACGATGATCTTACCCACCATTGTATGGTGACCAAGATAACAATATTCATTACAAACAATAGTAAAATCGCCGGACGAAGTGGGCGTGATGGTCGCCACATAATCATAGCCGGGCAAAACTTGCAGGTTGATATTCACGGGCTGAAGCGAGAAGCCATGGTTATAGTCCATCGAGGAAAGATGCAAGCGATATTCTTTGCCTTTTTCCAATTGCAAGATAGGATACCATTGCCAGGCGCTGGCGCGGATGTATACATCGCTGCCGGCGGGCGGAGCGACGACCGGGAAAGGAATTCCGTTGATGCTCTCTTCGCCGATCTGATACTTTGCTACAAATTCGTTCACTGTAACGGCATATTGTTGCGGCGTGGTGCGGTACGTCTCGGTCGGCACATTTTGCTTGCCCTGGAAATACCAGAGCGGCATCATGATCGTCAAGAAGATACACCAAACCAGAGCAACGGTAAGCCACGTCTTCTCCAGACGATCCATTGGCTTCCACCAATTCTGTTCAGGCGCTAACATAATTCAAGTCTCCTTTTAGTAAGATCGGCTACGGCGCCGGCGGAACGCTCAACAGATCCATAATCCCCCACACGTTGTAGATCAACGTGCTGATGAGCAACGACGCTACAAACAATATCCAGACGTTATCGAACAGTTTCTGGCCCCACGACATGGATTCGCGTTCTTGATTTTCTTTCTCAGACATGGCATTCTCCTTTTCGCAATCTCCTCGTTTGATAAAATAACGCCCAGATTCCTAGGCTTGAAAATATCCGTCATGATAGCATCGCCAGAGACAAAACAAATGTGATAAATGTCACGTCATGCGGCGTGACATTTATCAGGATTGCGTTATAATAGTTTTATAAGGTTTAATGGCTCCTCTAGGGAGGCGTCCGCGCCCTCCCGGAAGGTTGTTTTAACCTTATAGATCATATCCAATACAAGGAGTTTGGAGGTTCACCTACTATGAAGAAAGCGCTAGTAACACTTCTCTTAATGGGCGCCGTGCTTCTCGCCGCATGCGGCTCAGGTTCAGCGGCTGCCACGCTAGAGCCGGTCCCCGCAGATTACGCCGGCAAGACTAACCCATTCGGAGCCGACGCCGCCGCTGACGGCGCAAAAATATTCCAAGCCAACTGCGAATCATGCCACGGTCCCCAAGGACACGGCGACGGGCCTGCGGGCGCCGCGCTCGATCCTAAGCCGCGGAATTTGTCTGAATTTGTGCCGTCCGTTGGCGACGACTACCTATTTTGGCGCATTAGCACAGGCGTGCCCGGCACATCTATGCCGCCTTGGGCTGGCATCTTGAGCGACGACCAGATCTGGCAGGTCATTTCTTTCGCTCACACCTTGAAGTAAAGAACGATTAAAGTAAAAAAAAGCGGCGCGATATCGCGCCGCTTTTTTTATTATCAATAGATAACGCGCAACTGAAGCGGGTATAATCCGCGCGTAAGAGTTAATCCCAATCTCATCGTTTGGAGGCGCTCGTGGATCTTTCAAAACACGCTTATTTTGAGGGCAAGATCGTTCCCCTATCGGAAGCAAACGTCAGCATTGCATCGCACGCGTTCTTGTATGGAACCTCTGTGTTCAGCGGGATGCGGGCTTTCTGGAATGAAGAGCGAAAACGCCTCTTTATTTTTCGTCCTTACGATCATTTTCGCAGGCTGTTGCATTCCGCGCGCATGATGGCAATGCAGACGAGCCATGACGAAGAGAGTCTAATTCAGCTCACGCTTGATCTTTTGCGGACGGATAGCTGGAAACAAGATATTTATTTTCGCCCTACGTTTTATAAAGCGGATCTTGGAATCGGCGTTCGGCTCCACGATGTGAGCGATGATTTCTGCATCTTCGTTATGGCGTATGAAAAATATGTAAAGAACGATTCAAACGCGCACGTCACCTTTTCTTCATGGCGGCGCATTGACGATAACGCGATTCCCGCGCGCGGCAAAATAGCGGGCGCATACGTCAACTCGGCGCTCATCAAGTCAGACGCGGTGCGTTCGGGCTTCGACGAGGCGCTGGCGTTAGATCAGAACGGGCATGTTTCAGAAGGCTCGGCGATGAATGTGTTCATGGCGCGCGACGGCGTATTAATCACGCCGCCTGTGACAGATAACATTCTTGAGGGCGTCACGCGCAAAACCGTGATCGAACTTGCCCGCCGCGAATTAGGGATTGAAGTTGTCGAACGATCCATTGACCGCACGGAAGTATTCGCCGCCGAAGAGATGTTCTTTACCGGCACTGCAGCGGGCATCACAGGCATCACAAAAGTAGATCATCGCCTCATCGGCACAGGCGAGATGGGACCCATCGCGACGCAATTGCGAACGTTGTACGAGAACGCGATCTACGCAAGAAATCCAAAATACGAACATTGGAATATAGCGGTATAAGCAGGCTGCGTACAGGCAATAGTCTCTGTCCCCCCGCCCCCTCCGCGCGAGTTGCGCGTGCGGGGCAGGGATACTCCACTGCCTCGGGACGCTCAGGCAGCGGTGTAAGAGCAGCCAACGCGAGCGCCAACGATCTCCGCGACTGGAGAAGTTCGTTTTTGAAAACAGGTTACTGATTCTTCTTGAAGCGCACCAACACCAGATTCTTCGAGCAATCTTCCGATGTCTTTATCGCGACCTTATCGGACAACGGCAAGCCGTTCAAATCCACCAACTGAATGTACAACGTAGACGACGCAAAAGGAACGTTTCCGAGCGCGAACTCAAATCCCGATTCGCCGTAGGGCTTGTTAATTCCGCTGACCGTTTGTTGCTCAATAAGCTTGTTGTCTAATGAACCGCGCAAGACAATCACTTGTCCAATAATGGGACTGTTCTTCGCATCCACCACCGTCCCGCCAATGCCTGTCCAACCGCACAACAGGTCGGGATAAATGATCGTACTTGCCACTTGTGAAACTGAAGCGGTGAATTGCGCTTTGGGCGTGCTGGTAGGCTTGGGCGTGCGCGTCGGCGGATACAGCGAAATAGGCGTATCCGACGCTACCGGAGTAAATGTAGGGCGCAACGTGCTCGTCGCCGTCAACACTGGCGTAGAAGAAGGCGTCCAGGTTGGTTCCAGTTGAATCGGCGTGATAGTCGGCGTGGGAGATTGCAAGCCGAAGCCCGCTCTGCCCGGGGGCAAAATATTAAGGCTCGATTCGGGGTTCACAAAAATCAAGCCAAAATACGCCGCCAGTCCCACCGTAGCGAGCAATGCCAACGCAGACAGCAGGTCCCATATCCGCATCCCGCCGCGAGGCTTTGAAGATCGCCCTTCGAAATCAAATTCATCGCTCATCAGAATCGCTCCACTTAATCTATTATATTAGCGCGACGTAAAGACAACATCAGCCTTGTCTCGCTCCTGTTCGATCCAATCTTTTAATGTTTGGTCTTGCAACGCAAGTCGCGCGTCGGGTGAAAGCAGGCGCGCTTCATCGCGCGCTAACACCCTCAGAATGTGAAATCCAACGTCCGTAGCGATCACTTCGCTGTATTCGCCCGCCGTCAAATTGAACGCGGCGTCTTCAATCGTTTTATTCAGCAAATATCCTCGCGGCGTCCAGCCGAGGTCGCCGCGCGTCACCGGGTCGGCTTTGAGGGCAAGTTCGTCGAAATCGGCGCCGCCGCTCAATTGGAGGAAGAAGCTCCGAGCCGTATCTTCATTATAGAGCAAAATTTGCTGAAGATGAACTTGTTCCATGGCCGCCGGCACAGATGCAACGATCGTATCGCGCATCCAAGCCGATTCAACCGCGCGCTTCAACGCGGAACGGAAAGCGGCTTCGTCGAATCCATGCGCAGACTTCCACGTCTCAAGCGCGTCCGCTCCGCCAAGCCGAGCCGTCAAAGAATCGATCCGCGCTTGCAGCGCCGCGTCATCCAAGACGAATCCATTGGCGCGCGCGGCTTGCGCTAAAAGCAGTTGCGCCACAAGATCGTCGGCGACGACGTTCGCGGCAACCGTCGAGTCGAGCGGAATTCCGAGCGCGGTTTGCGCAGCGCTGTACATTTCCACTTCTGCATCAAATTCGGCGACAGTTACGCCCTCTCCGTTGACGGTCAGCGCCATCGGCTCCAATGTAGCGGTTGGAGAGGCGGGAACAACGGCGAGCGTCGCCGTAAGCATGCTAACGGGTTGAACGCTGGGGGCGGCGCTGCAGGCAAAAAGCCCGAACATAAAAATGGAACCGGTTAAGAGCAATGTGGAATAGCGGAAAAACATCGTCCCCCCATTATAAATTAAAAGCTTTGGCGCATAAGTCGGGATAAGCGCATTCATTCTTCGATCTATACGCCGATGTTCATTTAAAAAAATACAGGGGCGGGCATAGTTGCCCGCCCCTGTATGATCGAACAGTTTGTTTAGTAGTCCATACCGCCCATGCCGCCAGGAGGCATAGCCGGGGCTTTGTCTTTTTCAGGAATATCGGTGATCAACACGTCGGTGGTGAGGATCATCGCGGCGATGGAAGCGGCGTTTTCGAGCGCGCCGCGCACCACTTTGACCGGGTCAATTACGCCGGCGACGATCATATCTGTGTACTTGCCGGTCAACACGTTATAACCGATGTTCTTGTTCTTCTTCTCGGCGGCGGTGCGGCGAATCGCGTCAATGATCACGGAGCCGTCTTGTCCCGCATTGGTCGCAAGTCTGCGGATAGGCGCTTCGAGCGCCTTTTTGACGATATTGATGCCGACGCGAATTTCGCTGTCTTCATCGCCGTTATCGCGCGCGAGTTTATCCAATTTGGAACCGGCGTTAATGAGGGCGATCTCGCCGCCGGGGACGATGCCTTCTTCCACCGCGGCGCGCGCGGCAGAGAGAGCGTCTTCGACGCGATGTTTCTTTTCCTTCATCTCGGTTTCGGTCGCCGCGCCTACGCGAATGATGGCGACGCCGCCCTGCAACTTGGCAAGGCGTTCCTGCAATTTTTCCTTGTCGTAGTCGCTGGTGCTTTTTTCAATTTCAACGCGGATTTCCTTCACGCGCGCTTCAATCTCACCCTTCTTGCCTTTGCCGCCGATGATCGTGGTGTTCTCTTTGTCAGAGACGATCTTCTCGGCTTTACCGAGGTCTTGCAAGGTGACGGTTTCCAGCTTGCGGCCCGTCTCTTCCGAGATGACCGTGCCGCCGGTCAGAAAGGCAATGTCTTGCAGCATCGCTTTGCGGCGATCGCCGAAGCCGGGGGCTTTGACGGCAAGCACGTTCAACATGCCGCGCAATTTGTTTAGAACAAGCGTAGCAAGCGCTTCGCCGTCGATATCTTCGGCGAGGATGACCAGGTCGCGTTTGCCGATCTGCACCAGTTTTTCGAGAATGGGGACGATATCTTGCGCAGCCGAGATTTTCTTCTCGTTGATGAGAATATACGGCTCGCTGATGACCGCTTCCATTTTATCGGCGCTGGTGATGAAATAAGGCGAGAGGTAGCCGCGATCGAACTGCATACCTTCGACATATTCAGTTTCAAATTGCATACTTTTGGATTCTTCGACGGTGATAACGCCGTCTTTGCCGACCTTGCCCATCACATCGGCGATCAAGTTCCCGATTGTTTCATCGGCGGCGGAGTTGGTCGCCACAGAGCCGATCTCTTCTTTAGTATCAATCTTCACCGCCATTTTGCGGAGTTCTTCCACAACGCTCTCCGCGGCAAGCGAGATGCCGTTTTTGAGCAGCATGGGGTTGTAGCCAGCTTCAAGCGCCTTCAAGCCTTCGTTGACGATGGCGTGAGCGAGCACGGTCGAGGTGGTTGTGCCGTCGCCGGCGATGTCGTTGGTCTTAGACGCGGCTTCTTTAAGAAGTTGCGCTCCCATATTCTCAAACGGGTCTTCCAGTTCGATCTCTTTGGCGACAGAAACGCCATCGTGAGTCACCGTCGGCGAGCCGAACTTGCGATCAATCGCGACGTTGCGACCTTTCGGTCCAAGCGTGGCGCCAACCGCATTGGCGACCGCATTCATACCATTCTTAAGTTTACGACGAGCGTCTTCCGAAAAGACGAGTTGTTTAGCAGCCATTTTTCATTCCTCCAGAATTAGCCTTCAACGATAGCTAAGATATCGTTTTCTTTAAGGATGAGCAGTTTCTTGCTATCCACTTTCACTTCGGTGCCGGAATACTTAGCATACAGCACGCGGTCCCCCACTTTAACGTCCATTGCAATGCGTTCGCCGTCTTCGTCGCGGTCGCCGGGTCCCACTGCAAGGATTTTGCCTTCTTGCGGTTTTTCCTTAGCAGTTTCGGGAAGAATGATGCCGCCGGCGGTCATTTCTTCCTGCTCGATCGGTTCAACGATCACGCGTCCGCCAAGGGGCTTCAACTTCAATTTGCTTGCCATCTTTCTGCCTCCTGATAGGATTTATAATTATTCATGAAATTAGCGCCCTTCATGCTTGAGCGCCGAACGTAATATTACTTATTTTAGAGGGGCAAGTCAAGGGGATTGTAAAATTTCTTACAAAGTTCTGATAGCCGGCGACGTGTCAGGGCGTCGGCGTTGCGGCCAGATTCGGCGCCGCGCCGCCCGCTGCCGGCGTACCCGTCCCCGATGCGTTCGGAGCCGGGGCGGTTGGCGCGCTTAGTGAAGCGCAGATCAGCTCTCCCGTCTCCACAATGCCGAGAATCGTCTGTTGCGAGTCGGCGTAGCCGTCAGGGTTATTGCGGAGTTCCGCGCGCACGTCGCCCATCACCTTCATCGCTTCGTCGCATTTGTTGTCTCTAGGGCGGCTCAACGCGGATAATACCGATCCGTAAACGTAGTAATAGACGATAGTGTTCGGCGAGATGGCAAGCCCTGGCACGACGACCGGGTTCTCATCCAGATCGGGGAAGCATTTCTCCAGTCCGCGCCCCATGCAAGAATCTTCGTCCGAACAGCCATATGTGGCGCATTTGAGCGAAAAGATCGAACCTTCGTAGTTGCGAGAGCGAAAATAAACGATGCCCAATTGCCCATAAATATCGGAGTTCGTCGGCTCGTATTGCAACGCTTTTTGTACATTGCGCGCAGCGGCGAAGTATTCGCCTAACTGCGAGTACGTCCGCGCAATCGAAAGATGCGGACCCGGGTCTTTCACGCCGATCTGTTCATTGATGCGCACGGCGCGATCGAAATATTCCAACGATTTTTCGTACGTTGGGCGCGCCTCCTCGATGCCTTGTTTGCTCGCGATGTTAAACGCGAGGATACGATAGTTCGCGCCGGCGCGCGTGTAAAGAAAGGTGAAATTTGGTTCGATGGCGATGGCTTTGTCCCATTCGGCGATGGCAAGCTCGTATTGACCAAAAGTCTCCAGCACCGCCGCATAAACGCGATGAACATCCATGATAGTATCGTCTTGCGCCAGCGCTTGTTTGACGGTTAACTCCGCTTGATCCCATTTTTGCTGGTCAAGCAACACCTCGGCGTAGTACACCAATGCCAGCGTATTGGAGCTATCCAATTGCAACGCCGTCAGCGATTCCGCTTCTGCGTCGCGCAAATAATTCTGTATTTCGTCGGTTGTGCGAAAGTTGGGGTTGGCGTTCCAATTCAGCGCAAACGCGCGGACAGCGTGCGCGGAGCTATCTTCGGGCGTTAGTTCTATCGCTTTAGCCGCCGATTCAAGCGCTTCGGCAAGGCGCGCTTTCTTCTCGTCATTGGTGATCAGGAAGGCGGAAGAGTACGTTTGAATGCGCGATAACTTCGTCCAGGTTTGAGCGTTATTGGGATCTACCACAACCGCCGCGCGATAGGCTTGAATCGCGGCGTTGACGTTTCCTGCGCTAAAGTAGGCTTCGCCTTCCAGAATCAGCGATTCAGGCGAACGTGTGGGAGTCGGTGTGTTTTGAAAGAGCGGCTCGATCTCTCCGCTGTTAATTTGCTGCAAAACCCAAACTCCGCCGAGAAGCATGATCACCCAAATGAATAACCGATAGATATTGGATTGCGGCTTGCGATTAAATAATGGGCGGCGGGGCGAGATGTTCATGGCGTGGCAGTCGCGTCTGGCGGCAGCGTATTGATCGGCGGGGCGACGAGATTCTCCTGGCAAATTCGAATCGTTTCGCTTGCTGCGAATTGCGCGTTCTCGTCCGCAGGGACTTTCGATTGAATTTCTCGCGCAACTTGCAGCGCCTCGCCGCAATTTCCAGTGCGCGCCAAGGCAAGCGCCAACGTATAGTAGTATTCCGCGATGCGAATATCGTTCGATAGGGCAAGCCCGACGATCGTCTTGCCTTCTTCGATCGCGCCGCCGTTGACCGCAAGGCGCAATTGTTCGATTGCTTCTGCCCAATATAAATTACGATAGTACATCACGCCATAATTGCCGCGCAGGCTGGGGTCTTGCGGGCTGTTGTTCACAGCGGTCTCTGCGTACTGCAGCGCTTTTGCGTAATCGCCCGATCCCGCATAGGTGCGAGAAATATAGAGGTCAGGCAATGGGTTGGCGGGGTCGAGCACATCGGCGCGCGTAAAAGCGGTGATCGCCTGATCGGAAACGCCCAAAATACGATAGTTCAGCCCTAACGACATCCAAAGGTCGGGGACGTTTGCGTTAATCGCCAGCGCGGCTTTGAATTCGGCGACAGCCTCTTCATAATTCTGGGTAGCCTCCAGCAGAAGACCGCGCGCGCGATGCGCTTCCATTGTGTCTGGGGCAAGCGCCAGCGCAACCTTCGACTCTTCAATTGCCTTCGTTACATTGTCAAACGAACCGGAGTTCACCAGAATTTCCGTGTAATAGGCGTGCGCCAAGCCGCTGTTCGGGTCGAGTTGCAACGCCTGTTCAATCCATGTCAGCGCGTCTGAGTTCTTCCCTTGCACATCTGCCGCCCGCGCGCGGATGGCGTACCCCATAGAATTATTAGGCATAAGCAATAGCGCGTTTTCCGCGCTGGTCTGCGCTTCGGCGGGTTTGCCTGCCAGCATTTGTACACGGGCGAGGGCAACATACAAAGACGGGTCGCGCGGCGCGGAACGGATCGCTTCTTGATACAGTTGAATAGACTGCAAGAACTTCCCGGCTTGGAACAACGACTCGGCTTCCGTAACGTAGGCTTCCAACGAACGCGTCGGCGTGGGCGTCGGCATGAACGGGTTCGGCTGACTCGGCAAATAGATTTGATTAAAGTAGTATCCAAAGAGCGCCACCAAGCCTAAGACAATCCATCCGAATATATTCGGGCGGCGTTTGGGGCGGTTCATACTCCATTTTGTTTTCTTTCGTAAATACATTTTTTCATATTACCATGAAAAAATAAAGGGGCATTAAGAATACTGGCGCTGAAATCGGGCGGAGAAAGTTAAAAGAGGATGATAAAATCAACGCATGCGCTTCGAAATTTTTACGCTTCTTCCCGATGTCTTCTCTCCTTATCTGGAGTCCAGCATTCTCAAACGCGCAAGCGAACGGGGATTGATCCGCGTGAACGTGCACAACATCCGCGAGTACACACACGATAAACACCACGTCACAGACGATACGCCCTACGGGGGCGGAGGCGGGATGGTGATGAAGCCCGAGCCGGTCTTCGAGGCGGTCGAATCCGTTTTAGGAACGACGCTTCTTTCGCAGGGGAAGCCTGTTCCAATCATCCTGCTTACGCCGCAGGGACGCGTTTTCACCCAGCGCGTTGCCGAAGAAATATCTCAACACGAACGCATCGCGTTGATCTGCGGGCGCTACGAAGGCGTGGACGAACGCATCCGCGAACACCTCGTCACCGATGAAATTTCCATTGGCGATTATGTGCTAACCGGCGGCGAACTGCCCGCGTTGATTCTGATTGACGCAGTCTCGCGCCTCATCTCCGGTGTGTTGGGCGACCCCACCGGTGCGCAGGACGACTCGCACTCGATGGGCTTGCTCGAATATCCGCATTACACCAAGCCGGCGGAGTTTCGCGGCTGGAAGGTCCCCGAAGTTCTGCAAAGCGGCAATCACGCCAAAATTGATCAATGGCGCAGAGAGCAGGCGCTGCGCCGCACCTTTCATAAACGACCCGATATGCTGGAGAAGGCGAATCTTCATCAGAACGACCTCAAGTTCTTGAAAAATATCGGTATGAATAACGCGTAGCGCGCGTTACACGATCATCTTTCTGGAGGCGACAATGCCAGCGCGACTCAACTATGGCAAGATCTTTCTACTCGGTTTTGGATTCTTCGGCATCAGCGTAATATGGGGCGTCTACAACGCCTTCGTGCCCATCTTTCTTTCAGAGAAATTTCACGTTGCGCCCGGCTGGATCGGGTTCTTTATGACGCTGGATAATATCGCCGCGTTATTTATTCAACCGCCGGTCGGCGCCTGGTCGGATCGTATACGCACCCGCCTTGGACGGCGCATTCCATTCATCGTGATTGGCGCGCCAATTACTGCGCTGGCATTCGGGTTGATTCCGCTCGCTTCCATCGTTCCGCTTTTTGTGGCTTGCACAAGTTCCATGTTGCTCAGCGCGGCGCTTTGGCGCACGCCGGTCGTGGCGCTCATGCCCGACATCACTCCTTCTCCGTTTCGTTCACAAGCGAACGGCATCGTCAACTTCATGGGCGGAATCGGCTCCATCATCGCGTTACAGACCGGCGGCTTGTTATACAAGATGAGTCCCAACTTCCCGTTTTGGATGGGATCCATATTAGTGGTCTTGGCGGCGCTAGTGGTTTATCTGTTCATCGAAGAGCCGAAAGAATATGAACAAGCGGAACAACAGCCGGGCTTGCTGGAAAGTCTGCGCGAAATTATCACCGATAAAGAAAAAAGCGGCTTGCGCCTGTTGTTTGCTATCTTCTTCTGGTTCGTCGGCTACTCAGCAGTCGAAACATTTTTCACGCTGTATGCCAAATACCATCTGGGGTTAGAACCCGGAGACGGCGCGACCATGCTGTCGGTTCTGCCGCTATTCTTCGTGCTGCTCGCCATTCCTTCCGGTTTTATCGGCGGACGCTTTGGTCGTCGGGTGACCATCGCCGCCGGCTTAGTCATGTTGATCGTTATGTTGCTGCTGTTTTACATCACGCCAGCAACGGCGCTCTTGACCGGCATCGCTCCGTTGCCGGTGGTCGGGATTCCGCTTGTAGAGGGCGGAGCGCGCATGCTGACGCTCGGAGGCGTTCTGCTGATCTTCGGCGGCATCGGCTGGGCGTTCGTCAACATCAATTCGCTTCCAATGGTAGTGGACTTAACCGGCGCGGCGCGCATCGGCACGTTCACCGGGTTGTATTACCTATCTTCCACGCTCTCAGCGATCGTCGGTCCGAACCTGAACGGCTGGGCGGTCCAGTTTGCGGACAACAATTACAACGTCATCATGATCACTTCGCCGATATTTATGATTATCGCATTATGGCTCATGCTGGGAGTCCGCCGCGGAGAGGCGGTCGTTCCGGGCGCGGAAACAAATTCGCTGCAAGCCTGAGCAAAGAATCGGCAGTCAAGGTTCCGACTTGTCGAATGTTTCAAGTAATTGTATACTTGCGCTGAAAAAGGGTTTGCGATAACCCTAACTACAAATTTCAAGAGGAGAAGAACTATGAAGAAGTTTTACGGTTTGTTCGTAGCGCTCTTGGTCGCCGCTATGATTCTGCCCGCCTGCGCCCCGGCAGAAGTAGACTGCTCCAAGGCAGACGTGTTCTGCGTTGGCTTGGTGACGGACGTCGGTAAGATTAACGACAAGTCCTTCAACCAGTCCACCTGGGAAGGCGTTCAGCTTGCGAAGCAGCAATTGGGCGCGAACGTCCAATATATTGAAACGTCAGACGCCAAGGATTACGAAAAGAACATCGCGACCTTTGGCGACGCCAACTACGATGTGGTTGTGACCGTCGGTTTTGCGCTCGGCGAAGCAACCATTGCCGCCGCGGCGAAATATCCCAACATTAAGTTCATCGGCGTAGATCAGTTCCAAGCGGAAACGGTGAACGGCGTTTCCGGCTTGAGCTTCCCTGAAGATCAGGCTGGCTTCCTCGTCGGCGCGCTGGCGTCCATGATGAGCAAAAGCCACAAAGTCGGCGCCGTCTGCGGCACCGACGTCGTTCCGCCCGTATGGCGCTTTGGCGAAGGCTACAAAGCCGGCGCCGCCTACGCCGACGGCATGAACGGCACCTCTACCGAAGTGTTCGTTGTGTATCACAGCGACGTTGGCTTCGACAAGACCTTCACCGATCCCGAATGGGGCGCTCAGACCGCGAAATCCATGATGGATCAAGGCGCTGACACGATCTTCGGTTGCGGCGGCGTCACCGGCAACGGCGCGATCACTGCCGCCGCCCAAGCCGGCGGATACGCCATCGGCGTTGACACCGATCAGTATTTGACACTGCCCGAAGCCGCCCCGCGCATGCTCTCCAGCGCGATGAAGCTCATCACCCCGAGCGTCTTCGATCTGATCAAAGCCGCCAAAGAAGGCACACTTCAGAGCGGAAACGTATACGGACCGGCTGGATACGCTCCGTACCACGACCTTGACGGCGAAGTGCCCGCTGAAGTGAAGACGGCGATGGAAAAGATCAACGCCGATCTCCTTAGCGGCGCAGTGACGACCAACGTCCCGCCTGTTAAACCGTAACAACGTTTTATAAGTTTGTAAAAAGGAAAGAGGTTCGCCTCTTTCCTTTTTTTTAACCTTTTTCTTTATTTGTTGATATAATCTCGCAGCCACCCCAACCGAACCGAGGGATTTATGCAGGAAGAGCCACAATCCAATTCAAGCGTAAAACGCTACGCACGGTCAGCGTTAGACGCGCTTCTCGCTCCAGCCCTATCCATTTTTACGGCTATGGTTTTGGGCGGCATAATTATTCTCAGCGTAGGCGGGAATCCTTTTCTGGCGTATTACGGCTTAATACAAGGCTCGTTCGGTTCTGCCAAAGCGCTCAGCGAGACCGCCGTTTGGGCGACGCCCTACATATTTGCCGGGCTGGCGGTGGCGCTAGCCTTTAAGGGAGGCTTATTCAACATCGGCGCAGAGGGACAGCTCGCCGTCGGCGCAACGACCGCCGCGCTGTTCGGTTACGCGTTGCCAGAATGGCTGGGCTTCAACCTGCCTGCAATCATCCATTTACCGATTGTGATTATCGCTGGCGCAATTGCAGGGACCATTTGGGCGGCGATCGTCGGCTACCTCAAAGCGTACACAGGCGGACATGAAGTCATCAATACGATCATGATGAATTACATCGCGCTTAATACGATCTCTTTCCTGCTCAATGGCCCAATGAAAGACCCCAGCCCGACCAACGTAATTTCGCGCACGCCATTGGTCGCGGAGAGCGCGCGCCTAGCCCCCATTTTCAGCGGACTGCGCGTACACTGGGGCTTCATCCTCGCGCTGGTCGTCGCATTCGCAGTCTGGTGGCTGTTTAGCAAAACCACGCTGGGATTTGAAATAAAAACTGTCGGTCTTAACCCAGACGCGG
>BQMV01000133.1 GCA_022181005.1 Anaerolineaceae bacterium
CGTTGCAGCGTTCGAGGATTCTATTGAAGAAGGCGCGCGCTATTTGGCATGAATTATTGGATATTGCAGATAGCGTCGAACCGAGCGTCGTTTTGCAATATATGAAGTCATTGCAACATGCGGTTAATGCGGTAGCAGAGTTGTCGGGTCCGCCGTTAGCGGAGCGGCGCGTTATGGCGGAGTTCGCGGCTAGAGCGGAGATTGCTCAACGCCCCGGCATGAACGCGGCGCTCATTGGGCTGTTGGGCGCGTCCACATTGGAAGCGTCTGAGTTAGAAGCGTGGCTGCCAGACTGGAGGTCCGCATTTGAAGCAGCGGCGCAGAATTCGCGCGTTAATGCGCGCATCCATCCGACGCGCATGAATTATTACGAAAAGGCGCTTATGGCAATGGTAGGGAGCGAGAGACCCGTAAGCGCATTATGGCCCCTTTTGCGAACATGGACGTTTGCCGCGCAAGTTTTATCCGAGTCTGACTTGAACGCATGGCGTTCGGTTTGCAAGCGGCTGGGACTGGACGCGATAGGCATCGAAGAACGCGTGAGCGGATTGGATCATTTCATGGATGAAGTAGAAGCGTTGCTTGATGAACTCGCCGCGCAACATGGTTTGGAAACGTCAACTTCCATTGACGTTGACGTATAAAGAATGGGAGCAATCCGCTCAAGTCGAACGAAGTCTCTTACGCTCTTCGCGTTTCAAAAAACTGGTTAGGCAGTAGATAGGAATGCCTCACTGGATGTAATCGAGGCTATAATTCGTTTATGCAGTTCGTCGAAACGTTGCTGAATCAACCGGCGTACTTTGAAACCGTTTCATTGGCGGGTTGGCTGACGTGGATCGGATTGGGCGGTCTCCTCGCTTATGTATTATTAAATGGGCGCGGTTATCATCCGAAGTGGGACGCGCGGTCGAGACGGCTCTTCTTTGCGTTGCTTGTTCTTGCGCCATTCGCGACGTTATTTTTAGGGTTGGAATTTCAAGCGCGCGCGTCGTTATCCGCGCCGGGCATACCCGCTGAAACGCCGCGCACGACGATGATGTTGTTTTCCGCCTTGCCATGGACGCTGTCTGGCGGCTTGCTTGGTCCGTATGCTGGTGCAGCAGCGGGAATCGCTGTCGGACTTTTACGCGGCGCATGGGATACGCACAGCATTTTTTCCATTCTTGAATTTGGAGTCCTCGGAGCGCTTTTTGCGATTTCAATTCGCCAGAATTATCGCACGCCATTCTTTCGACTGTTGCGGCAACCGCTGTTCAATGTGATCCTATTATCGTTGTTGCACGGCGTGTTTTTTATGCTCGCCGCGTTTTTTGCCGCTTCGTCGGCGGCTTCCGTCGCTGAACGACTCGATTACGCCTTTAGCAATAGCGGCTCGGCAGTTTTTGCGTTCGGCGTTGAAATGCTTTTGGCTGGGCTTGTAGCACAAATACTCGTTATGATCTTCCCGCGCGCATGGGGCGATGCAGGCATTTTGCGTCCTTCACCAGCCGAGCGAAGCATTGAGACGCGTTTCGTATCCGGTGCGGCGACGATCGTTTCGATCATGCTGATCCTTTTATTGGTAGGCAGCTGGCTTGTGGCTTCCGCTGCCGCGCGAAAGTTATTGCACAGCCGGCTGGCTGGCGCCGCGCAAGTAAGCGCGCAGAGCGTCCCCTATTTTGTTGAAGCTGGACAAAGCCTGTCCGCGCGTATCGCAAACAATGCGCGTTTGACGCAGCCGTCTGACGCGGAGTGGTCTGCGCTTCTCAGCGAACAGATTCGCTCGATCCCGTTTTTTTCTCAACTTGCCGTTGTGGATGTAAATGACGGTTCGTTGATTGCCGCGTACCCGCCGCAGGGAACGTTTCAATTGACTGCGCCTGAACGCGCGGGATTGCGAACGATCTTTGAAGCGCCTAATCAATTCTATGCGATTCCGCCGGGCGAGGCGGGCGAGGCGGCGCGCGTATCATTCCTCGCCGCGATTCCAACCGTTTCACGCGCGCTGATCGCGCGAGCTGATTTTAATTCCAATCCGTATTTGCGTCCTCTCATCGAAAACTTGGACAGTTTACAAACGATGAACGGAGCCGGGATTCTGTTGGATGAACAAGGGACGATTCTGTACCATCCGCAAGCGGATCTGATCTTTACAACGTACGTCGGTCAACGAAGCGATGCGCCCGCGTTTTTCGACGAAAAAGCCGCGCGCGGAACCCGTCAACTAACTTATTTCCAACCGGTGGAAGGATTGCCTTGGGCGGTGGCATTGACGGTCCCCGCCGAACAAGCGCAACGGACGGCGATTGAGATCGCGCTGCCGATCGCCATCCTCATCCTTTTGCTCGGCGCGATCGCGCTGGCGGCGTTGAGGCTGAATCTGCGCGCAGTGACCGCTTCTTTACAAAACCTTGCGGCGGAAGCCAAATACATTTCCACGGGCAAGTTAGACCGCCCGCTTGTGGCGCATAGCGCAGATGAACTCGGCGATCTGCGCGCCGCGTTTGAACAAATGCGCCTCAGCCTGCAAGACCGCATGGAAGACCTCAATCGGCTGCTGACCGTCAGTCGAGGCGTGGCGTCGAGTCTCACATTAGAGGATGCGTTGCGTCCGGCGCTCGATGCGATCGTAGCCGGCGGCGCAAGCTCGGCGTATATTGTTTTAACGCGCGGCGCGTTTCCGATGGAAACGCCGCTCTGCTTTGCCAGCGGATTCGCTTCCGACGCGTACAGCCATTTAAATCCGCAGATTCTCGCGCTTACCGAAACGCAAGATCGCGTTGTGATGGCGACCTTAGCCGGCAACCGCAACTTGTTCTTTGAAGACAATAAGCCTCGACCCGAGTCGCTGATCGCCCTGGCATTGCGGCACGAGGGCTTGTATTACGGCTCGTTATGGGCGGCGTATGCGCAACGGCATGCCTTTGTCGACTCGGAACTTAAATTTGTAAACACGATTGCAAGCCAAGCGACTCTAGCGATTGCCAATATTCGTCTCTTTATGACGGTGGAAGTAAGCCGTCGCCAACTGGAAGCCATCCTCAATTCCACGCCCGATCCGGTGCTTGTTACGGATGGGAAGAATCGCTTGATTTTAGCAAACCCGGCCGCAAGCCTTGCGTTTGGAGTCGCGATTCGCGACGGCGAAAAACCCGCGGCTGAGAAAACGATCCGCATCAAGTCGTTGACCGAACTGTTTCAAGCGTCTTCCAGCGAGCGCTATTCTACCGAAGTGAATATGCCGGATGGGAAAACCTATCTGGCTATGGCGTCTCCGATGATCGCCGAGGGCGAGATGGTTGGGCGCGTATGTATTTTGCGCGATGTGACTCAACTGAAAGAGATTGACACGTTGAAATCGGACTTCGTCGCGACGGTGAGTCACGATCTACGTTCGCCCTTGACGTTGATGCGCGGTTATGCCACCATGTTAGAAATGGCTGGCGCACTTAACGATCAGCAGAAGAACTACGCCGGAATGATCGTGCAAGGCGTGGATAATATGACGAAACTTGTCAATAACTTGCTCGACCTCGGGCGCATTGAATTCGGGGTGGGCTTACAAGTCGAAAGCGTGCCAGTGTTAGATATTCTTGAGCGCGCGGTGAATGAACTCCAGACGCAGGCAAAAGGCAAACAGATTTCGCTCGGCGTCGAATTGCCGCGCGATTTGCCCCACGCCGTAGAAGCCGACCCGGCGCTGTTGTATCAAGCGTTGTATAACCTGATCGAAAATGCGATCAAATATACTCCTGAAAGCGGCGCGGTGACCGTCCATGTGCAAAGCCCTTCAAATGCGTTGATCTTTGCTGTGCAGGATAGCGGCATAGGAATCTCGGAGAGCGATCAGGCGCGCTTGTTTGAGAAGTTTTACCGCGGTACAAATCGCGACGCGCTGTTACAGCGCGGCACAGGGCTGGGTTTGGCGATCGTCAAATCTATTGCAGAACAACACGGCGGCAAAGTATGGGTGGAGAGCGTTTTAGGAAAAGGCAGTATTTTCTTTATACAGATTCCCCTCGTGCAACAAAAAACACCAAATTAGCGAAGAGGCGTATAATCCCCTCTCTTATGTTGATTGAAGAATGGCTATTTTCCTATGATTAATCCAGAAGATGAGCAAGCCGTTGAAGTAATCCGCCGAACGGCGGCAAATCCCGCGTCGAGCATCAGCGATTATGTCCTTGGACGTCCGTTGCCCACAGCCGACGAGGCGAATCAAACGATTGGCAAAGTGACCGGGTTGGCGATCTTCGCTTCAGACGCGTTATCTTCCAGCGCGTATGCGATTGATGAAATCCTTATCGTGCTTATCATTGCCGGGACGGGGGCGTTGTCCTTGTCTTTGCCTATCGCGTTTGTGATCATTGCGCTGTTGGCGATCCTCACGTTTTCGTACGAACAAACTATTCACGCGTACCCGAGCGGAGGCGGTTCATATATCGTCTCTCGCGATAACTTGGGAGAGACGCCGGCGCTGATCGCGGTCGCGTCGTTGCTGGTAGATTACATCCTGACGGTGGCGGTTTCCATTTCCTCCGGCGTGGCGCAGATCACTTCAGCGTTTCCCGAACTTTACTCATGGCGCGTGCCAATTGCCTTGGCGCTTGTCGCTTTTATGACACTGGTCAATTTGCGGGGCGTTAAAGAAGCCGGGCGCGCGTTCGCCATCCCGACCTACTTTTTTCTTGGCATGACGTTGGTGACCATCTGTGTGGGATTCTTCCGATATTTTACCGGCGCGTTGGGGACGGTCCCGCCGGAAAGCGTGGCGATAGCGCACACCGGAGAAACGCTGCAGGCATTGAGTCTCTTTCTCATTTTACGCGCTTTTTCGGGCGGCTGTACCGCATTGACGGGCGTGGAAGCCATCAGCAACGGTATTATGGCATTTAAGGAACCGCGCAGCCGCAACGCCGGGACGACGTTGATTTGGATGAGCGCCGTTTTAGGGTTTAACTTGTTTGGGCTTACTTTTCTGGCGCGTCAAACGCATGTTTTGCCGTCGCATTTTGAGACAGGCTTTTCACAGATCGGGCGCGTACTCTACGGGGCGGGCAGTCCGTTCTATTTGGTCCTGTTGGGAGCCACTACGTTAATTCTAATCATGGCTGCGAATACATCTTATGCGGGGTTTCCGCGTTTGGCTGCGCTTGTGGCAAGCGATACGTTTCTACCCAGACAACTGGCGTTTCGCGGCAGCCGCCTAGCGTTCTCGAACGGCATTTTGGCGCTGGCGGGGATGGCGGCAATTCTTATCGTTATATTCGGCGCTCAAACGACCGCATTAATCCCGTTGTACGCCATCGGCGTATATCTCGCGTTCACGCTTTCGCAAGCCGGGATGACCATCCGTTGGATTCGATGCGGGCGGCTCAAACCGGGCGAGGAGATTCCATCTCACGGCGTTCCTTTGCGTTACGACCCCAAGTGGAAGATTAAGATGTTCGTCAATGGCTTGGGCGCATTGGCGACTGCGATAGTCGTACTGGTCTTTGCCGTCACGAAATTTCGAGAGGGCGCGTGGATCGTGCTTTTACTCATGCCTTTCCTAGTCTTTGTATTTTTTGGAATCCACCGCCATTATTCCAGCGTCGCCGAAAGCCTCTCGCTTGAGAAATATGGCGAACCGCCGCCGTATAATATGCGTCATCGCGTGATCGTGCCGATCAGCGGCGTGCATCAAGGCACGCTGGCGGCGTTGCGTTATGCGCGTTTGCTGTCAGACGATGTGACGGCGGTGCACATCTCTACAGAGCCGGAAGATACCGAGAGAGTGCAGCAAAAGTGGGCGAAATGGGGACGCGGCACGCGTCTCGTTGTCGTTGATTCGCCCTACCGGCTCTTCCTCGAACCGTTGCTAAAATACATTCAGGAAATTCTAGCGAATCGGCAATCCAGCGAAACGATCACGATCGTTGTGCCTCATTTTGTGCCGAGCCATAAAGCCCATAACGCGCTTCACATGCAAACCGCTGAATTGTTGCGGCGTGAGTTGCTTGAGACCCCAGGCGTAGTTATTACTGAAGTTCCTTATCAGATCCTATAAGAAATCCTTTTATGGAAGAACGACGACGAAAGGGAAAATGTAAATGAATTTTATTGTCGTGGGTTGCGGGCGCGTAGGCGCAGAATTAAGTTATCGCCTGTTCAAAAGCGGACATCAAGTTGTGGTGGTGGACAGCCGACGAGAAGCGTTCTACCGCCTCCATGCCGATTTTCGCGGACGCACGCTGGAAGGCGAGGGGTTGGCAGAAAACGTTCTAGAGCGTGCTGGAATTCAAGAGGCGGATGGATTGGCTGCCGTGACGAATCTGGATGCGCTAAATGCTGTCGTAGCGTATTTGGCGCGCGTTTTTTATAACGTGCCGAATGTTGTGGCGCGAAATTACGATCCTAACCTGCGCCCGGTGATCGAAGCGTTTGGCTTGCAGACGGTCGGCTCGACGCATTGGGGAGCGCGGCGCGTGGAAGAATTGCTGTTGAACCCGTTGCAGCATGTGGTCTATTCCGCCGGCAACGGCGAAGTGGAAATTTATGAATTTACCATCCCTGAATTATGGAATGGCAAAACGCTGGACGATATTTTGGGCGCAGCTCGGCAATGTGTGCCTGTAGCGCTGACTCGAGCCGGGCGCGCCTCGCTGCCTGACGGGAAAGATGCGTTGCGGACCGGCGATCTGCTGACGGTCAGCTCGACGCTTGAAGGAATTAGCGCATTAACTCTACGGCTTTCCGGAAAGGCTGGATGATATGTTTGTACTAATTGCTGGCGGAGGGCGCACGGGCGCGCGTCTGGCGAGCCTGCTCATTAACCATAATCATAAAGTGCGGTTGATCGAACATCGCGCCGAATTGCTCGCTCATTTGCATCAAGAACTTCCTACAGAGATCATTTACGAGGGCAATGTCAGCGATCCAAGCGCGCTAGAGGCGGCTGGGGCGCGCGAAGCGCATGTGATTGCGGCGGTGGCGAGCGAAGACGCGGTCAACCTGGCTGTTTGTTTTGTCTCTAAAACTATGTTCGATGTGCCGCGCACGATCGCGCGGGTGAATAATCCATCGAATGCCTGGCTGTTCAATGAGAAATTTAAAGTAGATGTCGCGCTCAATTCCGCCGATGTATTGGCGCGTCTTATTCAAGAAGAGATGTCGTTGGGCGACATGATGACCATCTTCAAGATTCGCCGCGGGCATTATTCGGTGATCGAAGAAAAAGTGCCGCAAGGCGCGAAAGGCATCAACATCCCGCTCAAGGATATGAATTTATCCGAGCATTGCGTGATCGCGGCGATCATCCGCGACGGCGAAATGACCCTGCCGCGCGGCGATAGTACGTTTCAGGCGTTCGATGAAATTATCGCGATCGCCAGCCCGGAGGGGATGACGAAACTTTCAGAACTGTTCGCGCACCCGTCGTATCCCGTTCGAAACGGAAAGAAACCCGAGGATAACGCAGCCAAGTAAATCTCGCAAGCATTGACGTTCCCGCGCTTGCGACATACAATACGTTTTGTACAATAGATCACGATCAGCCAGCGGCGAAGTTGGTGTAATTCCAACACTGTCGCGCAACTGTGAATTTAGTCAAATAGTCTCTAGTCTCCTAGTCTCCTAGTCGAACACAAACGACGAGTTGACCATCAGACTAGCCGACTAGAAGACTAAATAAGTCAGGTCGCCCGCTCTGGTCGGTTCGCCACTCTCTCGCAGAAAGGAGGTGGAGGACGGCTAGACTTGGAATTGCCTCCCCAACCTCCCCAGCCAATGCTGGGGTTTTTATTTTCGTAACGCCGACTTAAGTCGGCGCTACCCTACACTTTAGGAGAAACCATGTTACGCAAGATTTCGATAGTTACGTTATTAATCGCTTTGCTCGCGGCGTGCGCGCCTCAAGCAACTCCGACGATTGCGCTAGCCACCCAAGCCGCGACAGCCATCCCTACGACAGAGGCGGCTGGCATCGTCTTCACCGATGGTCTGGGACGTGAAGTCAAGCTCGAAGGTCCTGCGCAGCGCGTCGTCTCGCTTGCGCCTTCGATCACCGAATTTCTTTTCGCGGTCGGCGCCGGCTCGCAAACTGTCGGGCGCGATGAAATGTCCAATTTCCCCGAAGAAGCGCTGAACGTGGCGAGCATCGGAAGCACATACGGCGACTTGAACGCCGAAGCCATTCTGGCGCTCAAACCCGATCTGGTGATCGCCGCGCAAGCCAACACGCCCGAACAGGTGAAAGCGCTAGAGAATTTAGGCGTCACGGTATACTACTTGAATAATCCCGTCACGTTTGCCGAACTGTTCGAGCAGGTTGAATTGTTCGGACAGTTGACAGGTCACGAAGAGGAAGCGAGCGCGTTGGCTGAGTCTTTATCCGCGCGCGTGGATGCGGTCACTGCGGCGACGGCAAACTTGGTCGAAAAACCGAAAGTGTTTTATGAAATTGACGGGACGGACGCCTCCAAACCGTGGACGACGGGCGCCGGCACATTTATTGACACAATGATCGCGATGGCGGGCGGCGTGAATATCGGCGGCGTGTTGAACGAGCCGTATGCGCAGATCAGCGTGGAGGAGATCGTTCTACAAAACCCCGATTTTATTTTATTGGGCGATGCGGCGTATGGCGTGACGGCTGAGTTGGTTGCCGCGCGACCGGGCTGGGGCGATCTGACCGCCGTAAAAAATGGCGCCATTGTTCCGTTTGACGATAATCTCGCCAGCCGTCCCGGCCCGCGTTTGGTGGATGGTTTGGAGGAAATGTTGAAGATCCTTCGCCCTGAATTAGTGAAGTAAAAAAGAAACAAGCAGACAGGTAGACACGTTTCCTGTCTACTTGTCTACCTGTAGGGCTTACGCAAAGCCCCAAGACTAAGCCGCGAATTTCGCTAATTCACACGAATTGTTTTAAAAATTAGCGCTAATTCGCGGCAAAAGGTCCTAACTTGCGTAAGTTACAACCTGTATACTTGCCTTCACATTCCATGCGCCGCTTCCCGTTTCTTTCCTCTTTCTTCCTTCTTGCGATTGCCATCGCGCTCAGCCTTGTTATTGGCTCTGTAACGATTCCGCTGAAAGAAATTTTCGCAACGTTGCATGGGAACGGAACCGACCTCGCCGCGAACATCTTGTGGAATATCCGCTTGCCTCGCGCAGTGTTGATCGTATTGACGGGTATGGCATTGGGCGGAAGCGGCGCGGCGTATCAAGGCTTATTCCGCAACCCGCTGGCTGATCCGTTTCTCATCGGCATCTCGGCGGGCGCGGGCTTGGGCGCGGTGCTTGCCATGACGGTGCGCTGGCCCTATTCGTTTTGGGGCTTGATAGCGGTCCCGCTCGCAGCGTTTCTATTCGGCTTGCTCACGGTGGCGGTTGTTTATTTTTTGGCGCGCGTCGGCCAGACCACGCCCGTCACCAATTTGATCCTCGCGGGCGTAGCAGTCTCGGCGTTCGCCACATCGTTGATGTCGTTCCTCATGCTTCGCTCTGACGGCGAACTGCGCCGTGCGATGAGTTGGCTGATGGGCGGCTCGATTCAACTCGGATGGTCGTTTACGTTCGCCATTCTTCCTTATCTCCTCCTCGGTCTCGGCGTGTTGATTTTTAGCGGTCACGCGCTGAACCTGCTTCAATTCGGCGACGAGCAAGCGCAGCAACTTGGCTTGGATGTGACGCGCGCCAAGCGAATCATTCTGATCTCCGCTTCGCTGGCGACCGCCGCCGCAGTGGCTTTTTCCGGCATCATTGGCTTTGTCGGGCTGATCGTCCCGCATCTCACGCGACTTTGGTTTGGTCCCGATTATCGGCGTTTACTCCCCCTCAGCATTCTCGGCGGCGCGACGATCCTATTGCTCTCGGATGTGGTCGCCCGCGTGGCGCTCGCTCCGCAAGAACTGCCGGTGGGAGTCGTTACCGCCCTCGCTGGCGCGCCGTTCTTTTTGTGGGTGCTGAGGCGATCTAAAAATCAAGGATATTGGTAGCCATGGAAATTTCCATCCGCGCAATTGATTGGAATAACGACAAAGAGTATCGCCAGTTCGACGATTCCTTTCTCGCAACGTCCAAATTGGTTTTGCGCGTTGAAAACAACAAGATCACATATACGATCGCGGAAATCCCTCCATTTACAAAACAATACGGCGGCAAGCGCGTGGCTGATTACATGACATACGATAACTATCCGAACAGGAATCTCTTCTTTGCGTATGTGGACGATGAAGTCGCGGGGCAGATTCAAGTCGACCGGCATTGGAATAACTACGCGCTCATAGATGACTTCGGTGTTGATTCAAAATATCGCAGGCGGGGCATTGGACGCGCCTTGATGGATCGCGCCCTTGCGTGGGCGAAAGAAAAAGGATGGACTGGCGCGTTCCTCGAGACCCAAGACATCAATGTGCCAGCCTGCCTCTTCTATGAAAATTACGGCTTTGAACTCCGCGGCTTTGACATGAACTTATATAAAGCCCTGAAGCCTCCGTTGGACGAGATCGCGTTGTACTGGTATTTGATTTTCTAAAAACACCCGGTGGTTGAGTAACCCGAGGCGATCGCTAGCCGAGGGCGTATCGAAACCACAAGTCCGCATACAAACTCTTGTAACAAAATTGCTTTACGGCGTGGTGGTCTCGATATGGGCTTCGCCCTACTCGACCACCGATGTAAGAATGAAAAAACATGTTGAAAATTCAAAACCTCTTCGTCTCTTACGGCTCGCGCCAAATCTTGCACAATATTTCTGTTGATGTGCAAAGCGGCGAGATACTCGCGCTGATCGGACCCAACGGCGCGGGAAAATCCACGCTCATCCGCGCGGCGAGCGGAGTGATTCCGTACGCGGGACACATCCGCACGAACGGAGATGATTTCGCGTCGCTAAATCCCATGCGGCGCGCAAAATATATCGCCACCGTTCCGCAAGCCGTCTCTATGCCTCCCGCGTTCACCGTATGGGAAACGGTTTTGCTTGGTCGCACGCCCTATCTTGGATTTTTGGGTCAACCATCGCAACATGATGAAGAAATCGCGCGGCAATCGCTTCAACGCGTAAGCGCTCTTCCGTTCGCGGAACGGCGCGTGGGTGAACTCTCCGGCGGAGAACAACAGCGCGTCTTGCTCGCCCGCGCTTTGTGTCAATCTACTCCGATTTTGTTGCTCGACGAGCCGACTGCGCATTTGGATTTACAATATCAAGTGGGTCTGTTGGAATTGACCGTTGAACTCGCGCGCAAAGATAATCTCGCCGTGTTAATTGCATTGCACGACCTCAATCTAGCCGCGCAGTATGCGGATCGCATCGCCCTCATGGTCGCAGGGAAGATCGAAGCGATGGGGACTCCGAAAGAAGTGTTACAGCCTGAACTGATCGCCGAAGCGTATCATTTGCCGGTGCAAGTGGTCAAGCATCCTTTTTTGGATGCGCCGCTGGTGTTGTCGGGGAAGAAGTAGCCGTACAAACAAATAAAGACGTATTTACATGACTGCTTGTCTACTCGTGTATGGGTATAATCCTACCCATGCGAAGCGCGGTTATCATCTACAACCCGGCAGCGGGACGATTCTCGGTTAAACCTTTCATTAAATCTGTCGTAAAGACGCTCAAGTCGGCGGGCTGGAAGGTAGACGCAGAGGCGACCAAAAGCGGCGAACATACCGTCCAATTGGCGAGGCAGGCTGCCGTCGAAAAAAGAGACGCGGCGTTTGCCGTCGGCGGCGACGGCACAATCGGCAACGTCGTTAACGGCTTGATCGATTCGGATACCGCGCTTGGGATCTTGCCTGCGGGAACCGCGAACGTGTGGAGCGCCGAATTAGGAATGCGAGCGTTCACGTTCGGAAATTTCTGGGAACTTAAACGTAATGCGAAGCTATTGGCGAACGCGCCATGTTATGCGATTGATGTGGGCATGTGCAACGACGTATCGTTTATGATGTGGGCGGGCATTGGTTTGGACGCTATGACCATTCATACCATCGAACCGCGCATCCGCGTAGAGAAGTTTTTTGCGTTTACCGAATTTACGACGCAGACGTTAATGCAAGCCGCGCAATGGCGCGGTGTGAAGTTGCGCCTGTGGGCGGACGACGTGGAAGTGGAAGGTCAATATATCGTAGCGGTCGCCACTAATATTCGCCATTATCTCGGCGGCTTGTCAAATCTTTCGCCGGAAGCATATCTGAACGATGGCTTGCTTGATATGTGGTTGTTTAGCGGCAGCCATCTTGGCGATGCGCTGCGCCTTGCTTATGAAATGATGTCTGGCACGCACGTTAATTCCGATATGGCGCGTAAAATCACCTTTACCTCGCTGCGCATTGAAGCGGATTCGCCGTTTCTAATCCAGACCGACGGCGAACCGCGCGGTTCGGCGCAACGGGTTGAGATTAAAGTAAAGCCGGGCGCGCTCAAAATGCTTATGCCGCCGCGCGGTATGAAGTTGTTGAAACGATGATGAATCTTAAACCGCTTTTCAATAAATGGGTGATTCTCGGCGCGATTCTGGTTGCAGGATTGTTGCTGTTCCTTGTCGCTCTTTCCATCGGGTTGACCTCCCCGCTTCAGCCGGCTGAAGTCGGATTTGCCTCAGCCAACTTGACGGTGATCCCCGCCTCAACCTCCACCTCTAGCGCGCCGCCGACCGCCACCATTGATCCTTTTGCGCCGACTTCTACGCCGCCGGGCATCGCCATTGGCGCCTATGTGCAAATTACCGGCACCGGCGGCGATGGTCTGCGGATTCGTTCGGAGCCGGGCTTGACCGGCAATCCCGATTTTCTCGGGTATGATTCGGAAGTGTTTGTTGTGAAAGAAGGCCCTCAAGTTGTGGACGGGTATACTTGGTGGCGTCTCGTTGCGCCGTATGACAGTACGCGCATCGGCTGGGCGGCGGCGGATTTCTTGAGTTACATTCCTTCGCCTTGAAAAATTCATCGCGCGAGGCGCACAGTTCGCAGAGAAAAAAAGAATCTCAGCGCGCAGAGCGGACCTTGCAGTTAAGAAATGGAGTTGTTTGTGAGCGAAAAACCGACTAGCGTAAACGCTAATAAAACAAAGCGGGAATTGACGATTACATGGAACGATGGACATACGAGCGTCTATCCGTTCGACCTGTTGCGCGCGGCGTGTCCGTGCGCTTCGTGCCGCGGCGGGCACGCCAACATGCGTTCTGAGCCAGATCCCGGCGTGTTTCAACTGAAGATGGCGGAATCGCCGTCTACGCGTTTGGAGAATGTTGTGATTACCGGTTCCTATGCGCTGACGCTCGTCTGGGAAGATGGCCACGATTACGGGATCTATAATTGGCATTATCTTCGCGCGTTATGTCCATGCGAAGAAGACCGCGCGAAATACGGCGCAAAATAGAAAAAAGCGGCTGAGAGTTCAGCCGCTTTTTGTTTGGGTTGGCAGGGGTGTGGGCGTAGGCGTTCTTGTGGGCGTTGTGAGTTTTGTCGCCGTAGGAGTTTGTGTCCGCGTTGGGGATGGCGGAGGAGTCGCCGTGTAGATATCAAGCAGATGTTCCTGCGCCGTATTGCGTTGCGTTTGAGTCGTCACGCTTCGAGGCAGGTTTAATAACAGCTGCCAATAATTCGCCGCTTTTTTGAAATCGTCGCGTTTCTCATAAACGACGCCTCCCCAGAAATATAGAGCCGCTTTTTGCCTATCGTCTTCAGCAAGGCGCGTTGCCCTTTCCAGAATTTGCAGCGCGCTTCCGGCGCGTCCTTGAATCAAATGCGCGCGGATTAGGGCGATGTTGAATTCGAATACATTTGGATAATAAGTCAGCAGACGGTCTATGTCGGCGTCGGCGCTTTCGCCGTCTCCCAATTCTACGTTAGCGTAGAAGCGATAGAGATATGCTTCGCGCTGGTTTCTGTCTATCGAAATAATTTGATCCATAATGCGAACCGTCTCGCGATAGGCTCCGTTATTAAATAAGATCTTTCCGTATAGTAAGAGCGTATTGTCGTCGCCGGCGTTGTATTTAAGGTAGGTTTCCAGCGCTGCGCCGGCTTTCGCGTTGTCGCCGGTTTCCGCATATAAGCGCCCAAGCAGAAGATAGGCGGGCATATACGAAGGATCGAGCGCGCTGGCGCGCTGAGCGGTCTCAATTGCAAGTTCCAGTTCGCCCTCTTGTTGGCGAACCAATGCCAACGCATAGAAGACCAGCGGTGAATTTGGCAACAGGCGATTGGCGTTATCCAGTTCGCGCACCGCGCCTTGCAGGTCGCCGTCTCGCAGTTTGACTTTTGCCCGTTCAAGATAGGCTTCGCCGAAATTTGGGTCAAGTTCGATGGCTTTGTTTAACAATGGAAGCGTATTTGCGCTAGGATCGCTTTGTATGCGCGCTCGCGCCAACCCGACGTACGCCGCGCCGAAGTTGGGGTCTTTTTCGATTGCGGTCTCATATGCCTGAATGGCGCTGGCGGGGTTGCCTTTGAAACGGTACGCCTCGCCGATGTAATAGTAAGGATCAGCCGCGCCCGATTCAAACTGCGCGATCCCTTGCATAACGGCGATGGCATCGTCCCATTGTTCCGCTTTGAAGTTGTTGAGGAAGCGGCGATACATGTCGGCGGTGATCGGGGAGCGCGGCGTGTTTACATAAAAAGGCGTCGGCGTCAGCGGCGCGTCGAGCAATTCGGCGAAAGGCAGGGGCGTTCCAGTCGGCGCGCCTTTTGCTCCGATGAAGGTGGGCGTAAAGGTCCAGGTAGGCGAGGGACCCGGCGTTCGCGTGGGAGGGAGCGCTTGTTGCGACGACGGGACAATGAACCCGAAATATGCTCCGCCGAACAAAAGCGCGATCACTATGGCGATTCCGCCGAGGCGGAAGACTGGACTAGCGCGCACCGCCGCCCAACCTTTAGGCTTCGGCTTTTCGTGCGCGAGCAGTAATTTTTGCTCCCACGCGCGCGGACGATTTAGCGAAAACGGCTGAACGGTTTTGTCCGCTGGAAGCGCTCCCAGTAAGATTAAGCCTTGTTTGGCGGCGACGTTTTCCGGGTCGAGTTTGAACGCGGTTTGCAGGCAATAGATTCGTTCCTTCGGCGAATCGACCGCTGCGCTCATCCATACCCAATAGGTTGCGTTATTTTGGTCGGTTTTGAATAAATCGGTGAACAGTTCGCGGGCTTTGGCTTTGTCTCCTTGACGCAGGGCTTCCACTGCGTCTTGGAAGACGAGATTCTCAATTTCCGTTTCTTGAGCGGGGCGTTGCGAATCGACAAGATCAGCCATGCGCTGATTTTACCCTACTCATGAAATTCTTCCACTTGATATGTGAGAGCTTCGAGATGGCTTGTCCGCCAGATAGTTTCGTTTAACCCCATTTTTAGACAGAGTTGATTAAGAAATTCTGCCTGGTCGGGAATCGTCTTCCAAACTTGCGGCAAGAATGTGGCGCGGCGAGATCGATTGCGCAGGATAACGCCGTCTATATGCGGCCGTAGTTTGGAGAGAAGATCGTCCGCGTCTGTGTAATCGAGCGGAATCGGATTTGTGAGGCGCGAGATTTCGATCTGGATCATTTCTAGCTCGCGTTCTTCTACAGGCGAGAAACGCGGATCTTCCAACGCTGCAGCGACGGCATGTTTGCGCACATCGTTTGCCAACGGTTGGTATGCCTCCAGCGCGCCAACGCACCCACGCAACTTTCCGTGAATGGTGAGCGTGACGAACGCGGCGCCAGGTTCGCGTAAGCGTTGCGGCAGCGACGATATATCCAACGGCGGCAACTTTCCGCCTTTCACGCGTTGAGTCATCGCCTCGCGCGCAAGACGGAGGAGAGTTTGTCGTTCCTCGAGAGAAAGCTTATCTTGCATACGATTCTTTCCTTTCTCTTTAAGATGCGCGCCCGTAAATTTGGGAAGTTATGACGATGGCGAATCCAGCTTCCAGAACGCGCGGTTGTGATATACCAGCGGATTGTCGGCGTTTGCTTCTTTCGCTGCGATCACTTCGGCAAGGAACAGCGTGTTTTCTCCGATCGGTTGTGCGCTGACGACGCGGCAGCTGAAATATGCCAGTCCGCCTTTGACCAAAGGCGCGTTGAGTCCGAGCGTTTCTGTTTCGAGCCCTTCGAAACGATTGTAAAGATCGGGAAATTTACCGGCGAACCGGTCTGAAATTTCCTGTTGCGCGTCAGATAGAACCGTCAGCGCAAACTCGCCCGAACGCTCGACTAGATCGTGCGTGCGCGATGCGCGTTTCATCGTCAGGCAGACGATGGGCGGGTCAAGTGAAATTGACGTAAAAGAATTTACGGTCATACCGTGACGTTCGTCTTTGTGTGCGGCAGTGACGATGGTCACGCCGCTGGTCCAGGCGCGCATAGCGCGCCGCAGTTGTTCGGGGTCTAAGCTCATGAATTCTCCAATTGACGTTTTATCATAATGGCGCGGCAGAGGCAAGTCAAGGCGGGAGTTCGGCGCATCTCCCTTGCAAGTTAATTCCTTCGCAGGTACTATTGCCGCTATGAATTCTGCGCCCCGCCCGATGCGCATTTTACAGACAACGATCGTCGTCGCAATCTTGCTTGCGACGTTATTTACTGCGCTGCCTTCGCAAGGGGCAGTGAACAAGAATTTCTATGAACGCCTTAGCCTGTTGCTCACCCCGCAGGTTGAAAGCGTTGCCTCTCAAACGGTTAAACCGCAGGCGCGCATTGGAATTGTGGCGGGACATTTGGGCAACGATTCGGGCGCGGCATGCGTAGACGGCGTCGGCAACGTTACGCTCACAGAAGCGGATGTAAACCTCAAGATCGCCGCCATGGTTGAACAACAGCTTCAGCAGGCGGGCTATCAAGTTGATTTGCTGAATGAATTTGATACGCGTCTCAACGGCTATCGCGCGCTGGCGATCGTTTCCATTCACAACGATTCGTGCGAATACGTTAACGATGGGGCGACCGGCTTTAAGGTAGCTGCTGCACTCAATACGAACGATGTTAATCGCGCCAATCGCCTTACCGCTTGCCTCGTAGATCGCTATCAGAAGACGACGAAGCTCACTTTCCATGCCGGCAGCATTACTTCCGATATGCGCGAATATCATGCCTTCCGTGAAATTGATCCTAGCACGGTTGCCGCCATTATTGAAACCGGCTTTCTCAACCTCGACCGTGAGATCCTCACGAAGAATACCGACCAAGTTGCAGCGGGCATTGTTGACGGCATTTTATGTTTTGCCAATAACGAGAATATCGAATCGACTCCCATTCCCAACTTGACGCCGTGAGAAACGCCCTTCCTCAGTGAGCGCCATTAATTTTTAGGTACTTAAGTACCCCCTGAGAATTATAATGGCTATGCTAGAATAACGACATGATAAGGTCGTTTAAGGGCGACGGTGTTAAGGATATTTCGTATTCCTTGCTAGTTGATCTTGAGTGGACATCCTTAACCGATGAGCATCGTTTTTAAACCGACTGGAGGCGAATGATAAAATAATAATCCTTTGAACTTTTCCTCTATAGTAGGTTGCCGGTATAGAAGAATTGAAATAATGTTCTGAGAGTAAATCGTTTTGTACTGTCTTAAAAAGGAGCATTAAGATGAAACGGAAAATCAATCTCATTTTGCTAGCCATCGCCATTTTGGCTGTAATTGCGAGCAGCAGTTTATCAACCGGAGCCGTCAACGCTCAGGAATTTGCAGCCGATCCCGACACCACTGTTTCCAACATAGCCGGTGTTCTTCCGTCACCGAGAGAGTCTTCAACCACTTCTTCGGCGCCATACGCCGGAGATGGCAAACTCGCCGAATCGGGCACTACAATCCCTAAAGAATATTTGAGCCTTCCTCCTTTGGGTGGCGGACTCCCCGAATCAGTTATCGGCGCAGATGGGCGGCGCAGACAAAACCCCACCACTACATTTCCTAATCGAGCGATTGCTCATTTGGTTGTGACTTTCCCAAGCGGTTCTGGGACATGCACGGGCTGGTTTATTGGTCCACGAACCGTCGCTACCGCTGGCCACTGTGTCTATGATATTAATACCAATCAATGGGCTACTTCAATTAAGATCTTCCCAGCCCGTAATGGAACAATTGCCCCTTACGGCTTTACCACTTCGTACAGACTCTTTAGCGTATCGGGATGGACTTCGAATCATAACGAGGCCTTCGACTATGGCGCAATCCAGACCAATGCTCCCTTGGGAAATAATGTCGGGTGGTTTGGCTTTCGATGGCAGCAAAGCAAAGTCTATCCGGGCAATTTCAAAGTCAATGGCTATCCCGGCGATAAGCGCGCGGGAACGCAATGGTTTATGAGCGGTCCCATTACGCAGGCCAACACTTATCGCTTATGGTATAACATTGATACCTATGGCGGTCAGAGCGGCTCGCCGCTTTACCATCAGTGGACCGGCGATGGATGCACTAAAAAATGCTATTACGGCGTTGGCATCCACACCTATGGCGTCAGCGTAAGCCCATACTTTGGGAACAGCGCCACCCGCATCCGAAAAGTTGTTTTTGATAACCTTAAGGCTTGGGGAGCCGCTCCCTATCCGTAGTATGTTCTGTATAAACTAGGCAAGTCCCTCCCAGCCGCCTGTTGGGCGGCTGGGAGGGAATCAAGAGGCTGTGATGTTCATCAAGCGCATAAGCGCTCATTCTGTATTTCGACGAGGCAGTCGGCTATCTCTAATTGTCGGCTTGGGAGTCGTATGTTTGTTGCTGGCGGGCTGCGCAGGCGAGGACGTCCCAGTTTCTAACGACGATGTCGTGACGCCTGCGACGCAGAACGAGCGCGCGCAGGTCAGCGGGGTAGTCACTGATTTGGATGGCAACCCGTTAGCTGAAGCGGGCATTGCAGTGACTAAAAGCGTTGTCGGCGTTCCAGATCGGAAGAGCACACGTCTGAACTCCAGTCACGTGGCCTTATCTCGTATGCCGTCTTCTGCTTGAAAAAAAAAAACAAACATAAGATAAGATAACATCAACTTACTAACTCCAAACATCCACATCATGATCATGTGTGGCTCGCCACACTA
>BQMV01000134.1 GCA_022181005.1 Anaerolineaceae bacterium
AGAACCGTTTACGCGGTTTCGGCTGTGGAAAGTTCCAGTTAGATTGAGCGAACTCGATCTCGGCGTGAGAAGCGCTGAATCGAGTTAATCCGCCAGGCGAGGGGTTAAGTCACCGGCGACGAACAGGTTGTGGGGGCGAAGTCAGATTATGATTTAAGGTATACATGGCATTGACTTCTTGAAATAACTCCCAAAACAGGGGAGGTTCACGCTCAAATATCTAGAGTAGTCCAACCAAAACCGCTATGCGGCGGAAATTCGCAAGCAATCCTTACGGATTGCCTCCATTATACATGATTTCTTAAGATTCGGCGAGGCAATTTCTCACCGAGGAGCGGCGCGCATCCAATCTTTATAACGCGCCGCAATCGGGAGGAAAACGATCAGCGCGATTACGCCGCCCATTGCAACGATGCCGTTTGTCGAGCCGATCTCAGACAATTCCTCAGACGCAGGCGTAAGCGTCGCCTGTTGCACCAGCGCGGCGCCAGCGATATTGGACTGTTGCGACGCTTGCGAGGATTGGATCGCGGCGATTTGCGCAAACGCTGTAATTACTAAAGCCAACAGCAATGCAATAACCGCCATATATAAACGCCTTGTCAAACTTTTCATAGACGCTTAAGTATATCATGCGGCAAAAATGGCAGAGCCTCTCAGTGCCGCGCCAGCCATGCCTCAGTTGTCCTTCTGCGGTCTTTTATAGGTTATAATCTCGCTTCGTCAATTATGCCTTCGTTGCTGATATATCTCTAATACAACGTTTACAAAAAGGTAATGATTGAGTAAAATCGCGTGATATTTCACGCATAGATCATCGTACCAGGAGCATGCATGATCCGAAAATTCTTTAAATGGGCGTTCAGCCCAATGGGGCGAATCGCGGTTGCTATCGCGATTCTTTCCTTGTTTAGCCTTGCCGCATACGGCTTATACCAAACCCAGCAAGCCCCCGAGCAACCGATCCAATTTACGCACAAGTTGCACGTTGGGCTGGGGATTCAATGCCTCTATTGCCATCCCGGCGCCCTGCGCGGACCTTCGCCCGGCTTGCCGACCATCAGCAAATGCTGGGGTTGCCATCAGCAAATCGCCAAGACGCAAACCAGCGCGCTATTAAAGCCAATGGTCGAAGCCATGGATAAAGGCGTGGGCTTTACCTGGGTTCCAGTCGCGCAAGTGCCGGACTTTGTCCATTTTACCCACCGGCCTCATGTAGCGGCAGGCTTAAACTGTGAGAACTGTCACGGCGATATGACGCAAGTCACAATCGCCGTCAACCCGCAGGTTATGAATATGGGCTGGTGTTTAAGTTGCCACAAAGAAAGAGCGGCTGGCGACAAAGAAAAACTCACCAAACTCACCGACTGCGGAACCTGTCATTATTAAACCGGGCAAAAAAGGAAAATTCCATGAGCGAAAAAATTACCCGGCGTAACTTCCTCAAACTCACTACGGCAGGCGCGGCAACCGCCGCCATCATGACCGGTTGCGGCCCCGCTTCGCGTTATGTAACGCGCGAACCGTATGTCAAAATGCCGGAATATACATACAACGGTTTGAGCACCTATTACGCCACCACATGTCGCGAGTGCGCGGCAGGCTGCGGCATCATCGTCCGCACCATGCAAGGTCGCGCTATTAAAGTAGAAGGCAATCCGCAAAATCCCATCAACCTCGGCAAGACCTGCGCGCGCGGGCAAGCGACGCTGCACGGTCTCTACAACCCCGACCGCGTAGAAAACCCCGTCCGACAGGGACGCTCGGCGCCGCAATTATCTACCGCCCAAGTTTCATGGGACGAAGCCATTCAAACCGTCTCCGATGCGTTAAGCAAAACCAACGCTTCCGAAGTCGCTTTCTTAATGGGAACAGCGCCCGATCATCTCTTCGACCTTGTATCCGATCTCGCCGACGCGATCGGCGCGCCCGCCCCGCTCCGCTTCAGCGCATTAAGTATGTTCGAAGCGCAAGCAACATTAAGTAAAGCGGCTGAAGACCTGCTCGGGCAAGCGGGGCTTCCATTCTTCGATATATCGAATGCCGATGTCGTCGTCTCCTTCGGCGCCAACTTCCTCGAAACCTGGCTCTCGCCAGTCGCCTACACGCGCGGTTACGCAAAGATGCGGCGCAGCAGACCGAGGACGCGCGGCTACATGGTCCATTTCGAAACGCAAATGTCGCAGACCGCCGCCAAAGCCGACGAATGGATTCCACTTCTACCCGGAACGGAAGGATTGGTCGCGCTCGCTCTCGGAAAACTCGTCGCCCAACTTAAAGGAATTTCCGCGCCGCGCGCGTTCGCCAGCGTAAACGTTCAACAAGTCGTAGAAACCTCGGGCGTTTCTATGGAACAACTGACGCGCGTCGCCGAATTGATCGCCGAATCGCACGCACCGCTCGCCATCCCCGGCGGACAGGCGCTCGGTCAAAGCAATGGACTCGCTGCCGCTGAAGCGATTCTCGCTCTCAACGCGCTCGCAGACAACTTCGGGCAGCCCGGCGGCGTATTGCTTTCGCCGCTCGCTCCCAACTCAGGCGCTCACCGCCGTCCCGCCAACGCGCAGGAAATGTCCGACCTCGTCGCAAAGATGAAGAGCGGAAAAATCAAAGTCCTATTCATTCACGGTGTAAACCCGCTGTTCGAACTGCCTCAATCGTTTGGCTTTGCAGAAGCGCTCCACGCGACGCCGACTGTGATCTCGTTCGCGACTTTCCCCGACGAAACCGCGCTCGCATCCGATTACATCTTCCCCGATCATCACGGATTGGAATCATGGGGTTACCAACGCTCGCAGACTGGCGTTATGCAATCGGTCCTTTCAGGCTCGCAACCGGTCGTAGCGCCGAACTATAATACCCGCGCCACCGCAGACGTATTCATCGAAGCCGCGCGGCTGGCTGGCGGCAAGTTCGCGCAAGCGTTGCCATTCGCAGATGAGGTGGAATTCATCCAAAGCAAGATTGAAAATCTCATCGCCCGTACAGACGGATCTTTTATCGCGCCAGAGATCAACGCCTTCTCAGCCTACTTCCAACAACACGGCGGCTGGTGGGCGTCGTCCGCCGAAAGCGACTCGCTCTCTGCGGCGAACGCGCTCGGTAAGAGCTTAAACGTCTCAAGCGTCGCCGCATCCATCGGCGAAAACGAGTTCTTCTTCCTGCCCTTCGTATCGCCCACATTAGGCGAAGCGGGCGCAAACAAGCCCTGGTTGCAAGAACTGCCCGACCCCACAACAACCGTCATGTGGAACACATGGGTCGCCATGAACCCTGAAACCGCGCGCGAACTAGGCATCGAAAACGATGACGTTGTGCGCATCGTGAGCGAAGCCGGAAGCGTGGAAGCGCCTGTGTACAAATATCCCGCTATCCACCCGAACGCAGTCGCCATGCCGTTTGGGCAAGGGCATACCGCGTACGGACGTTTCGCCGCAGGGCGCGGCGCCAACCCTACCGACGTTCTCGCGCCGTCCTTCAATGAGGCGGGCGATCTCGCATTCGCAGGTATGAAAGTTCGCATCGAAAAAACTGGGAAACAACAACCTCTGTCCCGCCTCGAAAGCCGCATCGGCGTATATGGCGAGGGCATGTACGAGGAGAAATAAATCATGCAAATGACCGTTGATCTAAACCGTGTCGGCGCAAAAGGCGCGATTGCGGAAGCGGCGGAGGGCAAATGGGGAATGTCCATTGACCGCGACCTGTGCACAGGCTGCCAGGCGTGCGTCGCCGCATGCGCGATGGAAAACAACATCTCATTCGTCGGCGAAGAAGATGCCGGGTATGGGCGTACGCAACATTGGATCCGTATTGAACGCTTCTGGGAAGGCGCGTACCCTAATGTCAAAATAGCTGGCGGCTATCAGCCTATGATGTGTCAGCAATGCGGGCACGCGCCCTGCGAGCCGGTCTGCCCGGTCTTCGCTACGCCGCACAGCGACGCCGAACAACTCAACTTACAAGTGTATAACCGTTGTATCGGAACGCGCTACTGCGCGAACAACTGTCCGTATCAGGCGCGCTCGTTCAACTGGCGCGATTACCACACCATGCCTGAGCGCGGCAACATGGTGAACGGGAAACTTGTCTTCCCGTTGCACAACCAATTCAACCCCGATGTAACCGTGCGCCGCCGCGGCGTAATGGAAAAATGCACCTTCTGCATTCAACGCATCCACAAAGCGCAAGACAAAGCAAAATCAGAGGGACGCGAAGTGATGGACGGCGAATTCGCCCCTGCTTGCGCGCAAGCCTGCCCCGCAGATGCGATCACCTTCGGACGCATCGACCACAAAGACAGTCTCGTCAGCCAGCGCTCTAACGAAGGGCGCGGCGTAAAACATCTCGAAGATCTCAACACCCTCCCGCGTGTTACTTACCTTAAGGAAGGATAACTTATGGCTGTCTTGTCCAAATATTTGCCCGGCGCAAAAAAAGCGCGCGAAGATCACTTCGAGAAAGACGATCCGCGCCAATACTTGATGCACGATCCCATCCCTCGCGGTCAAATGAACGAGATGGTGATGGAATCTATGCATGCCACCTCATGGAAATTCTGGATGGTATTCGGCATCCTAAGCGTCTTAGTCGCCGTCTGCTTCTTCTATGCCTGGGGCTACATGATCGCCGAAGGCTTGTGGGTGGCTGGCGTTATGCGCCCCGCCTACTGGGGCATTTTCCTCGTCAATACCGTGTTCTGGATCGGCATCAGTCACGCTGGAACGTTCATCTCCGCGATCTTGCGCGTGTTCAAAGCGGAATTTCGACGTCCGTTCACTCGCGCAGCGGAACTAATGACTACCTTCGGCTTGATTCAGGCTGGCGCGAGCATCTTCATGCACCTGGGACGCGTCTGGCTTTCTTACTGGATGTTCCCCCTCCCCAATCAACGCGAGCTGTGGCCCAATTTCCACTCGCCCCTCATGTGGGACCTGCTGGCAATCACCACATACGTCCTCGGCAGCACGATGTACTTATACCTGCCGCTCATCCCCGATCTTGCTATGGCGCGCGACCGCTCGACCGGCTGGCGGAAAACCTTCTATCGCATTCTGGCTCTCGGTTTCCGCGGCACAGAAGGCGAATGGCGACATCTTCACACCGCGATGAACTTCTTCGCGTTCGCCATCATCCCGGTCATGTTCTCGGTGCATACCATCGTTTCCTGGGACTTCGCCATGGCGATGCGCCCGGGCTGGTCTTCCTCTGTATTTGGACCTTACTTCGTCCTCGGCGCGCTCCATTCCGGCATGGGCGCGGTAGCGATCGTTCTGTTTATCATGCGTTATACGATGAAACATATGGACTATTTCATCCGCAAAGAACACTTCGACGCGCTCGGCAAACTTATGATGATGGTATCGTTCACCTATGCGTACTTCATCTTTAACGATTACATCATCCAATGGTACGGCGGCAATCTGGCGACCGACAACCTCTTACATTGGTTGGAAGAAGGTCCCATGTCGTGGATGTTCTATCAGATGATCCTATTCAATATCGTGATTCCTTTTGCCGTACTCTGGATACCTAAAGTTCGTCAAACTCCTTGGCTGCTCGCCGTCGTGGGGCTCTTGATCAACATCGGTATGTACTGGGAACGCTACATTATTATCCCGGTCATGCTTACGATCAATAACATGCCTTTCACATGGAAGTTATACGAACCGCGCATTGAGATTTACCTAACCATCGGCACATTCGCGCTCTTCCTGCTGTTCTATATGGCTGCCTCGCGCCTGATCCCGCTCATCCCCGTTTGGGAAGTTCAAGAAGGGCAAATGGCGCACACCATGCGCAAGATCGGCAAAGCAAATGTTTCGACGATCAGCGACTTTGAATAATGGAGCATTATTATGGCTGATATCACCCTTCTAGCGCTTTTTGAAGATATTGACCCCGCTGCAGACGCGATCGAGAAGCTTCGCCACATGGGCGTCACAGACGATCGCATCAACGTCCTCTCCGGCGCGCCAATTCCGTACAAAATGCTCGGTCGCCCGCATCCGCACACGAACGTCTCGAAACTATCGCTGGGCGGCGCGATCGCCGGCGCATTATTCGGCTTATTCCTCAACTTTGGAACGCCAAATATGTACTACGTTCCGGTCGGCGGACAATATATCACGCCGATCCCGCCGGGCTTAATCGTCCTCTTCGAGATGACCATGCTCTTCGCCCTGCTCGCCACATTCCTCGGCGTATTCCTCGACAGCTACTTTCCCAACTATCGTCCGATGGAATACACACCCGAAATCAGCGACGGAAAGATCGGCATATTCTTCAAGTGCGCGGAAAATGAACAAACCAAAATCGCAGACGCGCTCGGCGTTCTAGGCGCCGAAACGATCAAGCCTGTGGAGGCGCAACAACTATGAGACTTTTGAAACAATTATTTTGGGTTCTTCTCACGCTTGGCATTTTACTAGGCGCCACCGAACTCTTTCTATACGACGTCATCAAAATAGATTGGGTCAGTTTCATGGAGATCCAGCCGACATATAAACAAATGGAAAATCCGCTCCCGGTCCCGGCGCGCTCCATTCCCGTAGAAGGCGCGATCGCCATCCCCGGCATGGGCATGCCCCTAAACCCCACCGTCGCCGACGCGGCATCCATCCAACGCGGAGCCGAACTGTTCGCGATTAATTGTCAGATGTGCCATGGCGTCGCCGGAGACGGCAACGGATCTGTCGCTCCGTTCTTGATCCGATTCAAACCCGCTAATCTCACAACAGACGTAGCGCAATCCAAAGAAGACGGTTCGCTCTTCTTGACCATCTCTAACGGCATCGAGGGCCGCATGCCAGCCTTGAATGAAAACCTCACGGTTTCTGAACGCTGGGACGTGGTCAATTTTCTACGCACGTTGAAAGCCGAAAAATAGGACAGCCCGCCATGACCGATATTCGTAAAATGATCTATGGAGCCTTGTTAGGGTTCCTCTTTGTGCTAGCCGTTTGGTTTTCCATCGTATACATCTCCGCTTGCGGGATGACGTTTACATGCCATAAAGCCGTTCCCATCATCGAACGCACGCCCATTCCGACCTTAATCCCAGCGGGACAATCCGCGGCGCAGCCGCCGGCAGCGTCGGGCGTTTTCAATAAATGTGAAGTGTCCGCCGTCGAATTAATCGGCGCATGGGTCTCGGCGGGCAGCCCTGAAACGGATCCCTTTCCATTCACCGACGCGCACGGAGCGCCATGCGAAGGAACGTACGCGCAGGATGTTCAACAGTTATTCGTCGAGAACAGCATGTGGTATGCGGGCGCGATCGGTTGCGTTAGCTGCCATAATTCTGAACTATCGGCGCGCAGCGGCGGACTCGACTTAACCTCTTATGAAGCCATGCACATGGGCGCAGGACGCGCGGATGCCAGCGCAAAAGGCAGCGATATTTTTGGCGAGGGCGTTTGGAATCGTTCCAGCCTGTACACGATCTTGACAACGCAAGGCATGACCTCCACCGGGCATTCAGCCGATATCGCGCCAAACGACTTCACGTTTTACGCTGGCGCGGCGGTCGAAACACCCGAACCTTAACCTACTAATCTCCTTTATAAAAAACTCCCGCATTCAACGCGGGAGTTTTTTATTGCCCTCTCTTCACGATAGACTTTCCAGCCAGCGATCCGCTTCTTGCGGATGGTCGAACCGTATCAATTCCAAATGCTGATATTCCGGCAACGCCGCAAGCTGCGGCGTTTCGCGCTTCCGACGCCAATACGTCTTAAACAGCCAGTGGATTAACGAATCCTTCGACCATAGTTTAAAATGTCTCCAAAACAAATCATAGTTCGTCCCCCATAGCAGCTCTTTCGTTCGCCAACGGCGATATGTGCGACTCACAAGTTGTCGTAGAACCAGCCAAAGCGGATAATTCAGCCAGATAAGCGCTTGAGCGCGACTCCACACTAGGTCGCGAACAACGCTGTAATTTCCCGCAACGCACCATCGTTCTGCCTGAGTCGCCGCGCGGACGCGCTCGCGGAACGTTTCAAGCGGCGCTTCCTGCCAATTCGGCTCCCAATGAAGCGCGTCAAGTTCGATAAAGTCCAAATCAAATCGCTTTGCAATTTTCTCGGCAAGCGTGGATTTACCCGAACTCGTAACGCCGATGATAACGATGCGTTTGTATGGGAATGCAGACATGAATAAACTACGCCATTATCTCACATAGATCGGGTTGCTAAAAATCCAACCGCGTTGTTTACCAAAATACTTGCGGTAAACCTCCACGCGATAAACGCCCGGTTCGCTCGCGCTATACGTCGCGGCGTACGAATTCTTCCACACGCCTATAGACTGACCGTCCTTAAGTAGATGAATCTCGGCTGGCTGAGGCGCGTGCGCGTGCAAGGTTACGCCGCCTTCGACGGAGATTTCTTCGCCCATGACCGCCGACTGTTCAAGCCCTTTCGCCTTAAAGGCAAATCCTCTCGTTGGCGCGGGCAGATCGTATGCGACGAAACAACGCCCTGCCGCAAGCGCTTCATAGATCATCTTCTTATCCGTCGCAACTTCGCCCGTTAATGGCTGCGGGATCAACGCATGCGTATTGACGGCTCTAAAGTGAAATTCATACGGATAAATAATACGATGCAACGGACCCAAACTCAGCCGTAAAGCATGCGCGTCTGAACCGCCGATAGCCGCCACAGGGCGCCCTTGTGCAAGCAACGCATCCCAACGCTCAAGCGTTTTGCGCAGAGGACCCCGCCCAACAAGCTGCGGGAAGAACGCATAAAAAAGCCCGTGCAACTTCGTTGGGATGACCGTTTTGAGTTCGCTCAAGCCGTTCCACAATTCGATGCCGGTGTAATTCCGCACGTCCCAATCCTCCCATGTGATATCCGTCTCGTTAAAGGCCGGAGCCGCCGGGTCGTCGGGATGCGCGATGAAACAAAGCCCGCCCGCCTGGCGCGCGCCGTTAATCAATTTCTGCGGATCGTCTGCGAGCGCGGCTAGGTCGCGTTCGGCGTTAAAGACGAGGAGGTGATTCTTTTGCGGCTGCCGGGCTTGGTCGTGAACTTCCTGCCCGACGAGGAGCAAGACGCGGCGCGGCTGGGCGCGATAGTATCCTTCCACGCCTTGCACAAGCGTATTGTGGTCGGTCACAATGACCGCATCCAGTCCAGTCTGAAGCGCGGCAGCGGCAATTTCTTTGTGCGTACCGCTGCCATCCGAATAGCGCGTGTGCATATGTAGATTAACGACGATTTCGTACATAGAACCTCGGTTTGACGTATATTCCGCCCAGCGGGTATAATAGTCTCGCTTAATAAAAGGAGGCAGTTGTTTTATGGTAACCTATTTAAACTACGCGTTGATTATAATCTCGGTATTGCTCATTATAAGCGTCATCATGCAGAGCAAAGGCGCGGGCTTGGGCGGTTTAACCGGCGCAGACGCGGGAGGCGTATTCACCGCCCGCCGCGGCATCGAGAAGACTCTGTTTTGGATCACCATCATTTTGAGCGTCGTCTTCTTCGGCTTGGTTATTGCGCAGTTGCTCATCTCGTGAGTTAACCCAACTTCTTCGTTACAAAGGCGCGTTCAGCGCAGGTATGAACGCGCCTTTCCCTTTATTTATGAAACAATTACGTTGGCAGATTCTCATCGTTGCGATTACGCTGGTTATAGTGGCGGGTTTGCTGTTCACACAACAAACTCAACAGACGATAGGCGGACTGATCCTTTCGCAACCGGAGCAAGGCGGCATCTACACCGAAGCGCTGATCGGCTCATTAGGACGACTCAACCCGTTGCTCGATTGGAACAACCCCGCTGACCGCGACGTAAATCGCCTGCTCTTCAATGGGCTTGTAAAATTCGACGAGCGCGGAATGCCGCGCGCCGATCTGGCGGAAGCCTGGGGCGTCGCCACCGACGGAACAATCTACAACTTTAGCCTGCGCCCTAACGCCTTCTGGCACGATGGAACGCCCGTCACCAGCGACGACGTTCTCTTTACCATCGAACGCATGAAAAGCGACGGTTCGCTCGTCCCGCAAGACATCAAAGATTTATGGAACAATGTCGCTGTCGAAAAGCTCGACGATAAAAACATTAAATTCACGCTGCCCGAACCGTTCGTGCCCTTTATAGATTATCTAACCTTCGGCATTCTACCCAAACACCTGCTCGAAGCGATTCCGCCCGATCAAATGCCTAACGCGCAATTCAACATTCAGCCCATTGGCACGGGTCCTTATAAATTCGACCATTTGATCATCGAAAAAGGCAAGATCGCCGGCGTGGTATTAATGCTCAACGCAAATTATTACGGCGGCGCGCCCTTTATCGAACAAGTCGTCTTTCGATACTATCCCGACTCAGCCGCGGCGTTAGACGCCTACCGACAAGGCGATGTATTCGCCATTAGCCGTATTGCTTCAGAGCAATTGTCCGCCGCGCTCAAAGAACCGAATCTCTCAGTTTACTCAAGCTCGCTTCCGCAAATTAGTTTTGTCTTTTTCAATCTCAAAAATCCCGACGTCGAGTTCCTCCAAAGCGTCAACATTCGCCGCGCATTAATGCTCGGCTTAAATCGTCCTGCTATCATCAACGCGCTCCTCAACGGTCAAGCGATCCTCGCCAACGGGCCCATCTTGCCCAGCTCGTGGGCGTTCTACGACGGCGCCGAACAATATGAATACAACCCCGAAGAAGCGCTTCGTCTGTTGAAGGAGGAAGGCTATGTCCTTCCCGCCGCAACAGAGACGCGCGCAAAAGACGGCGCGCCGCTCGCTTTTACAATGCTGCATCCCGACGACGCGCTTCATACCCAGATCGCCCAGATGATCCAATCGCAATGGGCAAAAATTGGCGTGCGCGTCGAACTGCAAGCCGCGCCTTACGATCAACTGGTTCTCAATACTCTCGCCTCGCGCGCCTACCAAGCCGTCTTCATAGACTTAAATCTCTCGCGCACGCCAGACCCCGACCCATACCCCTTCTGGCACCAAGCCGAAGCCGCCAGCGGACAAAACTACTCGCAGTGGGATAACCGCGCCGCCAGCGAATTCCTCGAACAAGCGCGCATCACCGCAGATTACTCATTGCGCGTTCGACTATACCGTAATTTCCAAGTCATCTTCGCTAAAGAACTTCCTGCCCTACCTTTATATATCCCCATATATTCCTATGGGGTGGATGCGCAAGTGCAAGGCGTACAAGTGGCGCCGCTCTACGATCCTAGCGACCGCTTCGCTACATTTACGCGCTGGTTTCTACTCACTCGCCGCGCTCTCCAAACCGGAGCGACGGCTACTCCCCTACCCTAACTCTCGCCCACAGGAGAATCACATGACCGATAACCGACAAGCCGCGCTCGACTATGCACATCAGAACAACAATCGTTTTATGGAAGAGCTCAAAGAATTCCTCGCAATTCCTTCGATTTCTACAAGCCCCGAACACGACGCAGATACGCTTCGCGCCGCAGAATGGACCGCCGCACAATTACGATCTATCGGGATGAAAAACGTGCGCATCATGCCGACGGGCGGGCATCCCGCCGTTTACGGCGAACTTCTCCAAGCGGGGAAAAATGCGCCGACTGTCCTCATTTACGGTCACTATGACGTGCAACCGGTCGATCCGCTTGATCTATGGACGAGCGCGCCATTCAAAGCGGAAGTGCGCGGCGACAATTTATTTGCGCGCGGATCGTCCGACATGAAAGGACAAGTCATCGCAACAATAAAAGCGGTCGAATCCGTACTGAGCGCGGGACGCCTGCCGGTAAACTTGAAGTGGTTGATCGAAGGCGAGGAAGAGATCGGCTCGCGGAATCTCGGCGCTTTCATCAAAAAACACGCCAAATTACTCAAAGCAGATTTCTGCATTAACCCCGACGCTGGCATGCTCCGTGCAGACCTCCCCACGATCACATACGGTTTACGCGGGCTCGCCTACTTCGAAGTTCGCGTGTATGGACCAAATCGCGATTTACATTCGGGCTTGTTCGGCGGGACTATTCACAACCCCGCGCAAGCGCTCGCCGAGCTGATCGTAGGCATGCACGATAAAAAAGGACGCGTCACATTGCCGGGTTTCTACGATTCGGTTCGCAAAGTGAGCAAGGCTGAACGCGCTGAAATCGCGCGCCTGCCGATCAAGCCCAAAGATATCATCAATATGACCGGCGTCTCAGCCTTATGGGGAGAAGATGACTACACGCCAGAAGAGCGCACCAGCATCCGTCCTACGTTAGAGGTCAACGGGTTGCTATCCGGCTTCACCGGCGAAGGATCGAAGACCGTTTTGCCCGCGTGGGCAATGGCAAAAATTTCCTGCCGATTGGTTCCCGATCAAACGCCGGCGCAAATTGAAAAGGCGCTCAGGAAATACATGAAGGTAAACGCGCCAAAGACAATTCGCTGGGAGATTGACGTAATGACCGGTTCTGACGCTGCGCTTACAAACCGCGGCAGCGCAGGCGTACAAGCCATGGCAAAAGGGCTCGAACTAGCCTGGGGCAAGCGCCCGCTCTTCAAACGCGAAGGCGGCTCGATCGGCGTCGTTGTACAATTGCAAAAATACGCCGGCGTTGATTCGGTGTTGACCGGTTTCGGCTTACCCGAAGATAACGCCCACTCGCCAAACGAAAAGCTGCACCTACCCACTTGGCGCAAAGGCATTGACGCGCTCATTCATACGATTTACAACCTCGTATAATTTACAGGAGCGGACCTATGTATCCGCTCCATTTTTAGAGTCAGGCACACAGGTCTGCCCCTACAAGGAATTCATGGAAGACAAGATCATCTCCTACGGCGGACAAGCCGTCATTGAAGGCGTAATGATGCGCGGACAGAAAGCATTCGCGATCGCCATGCGCGCGCCCGACGGCGGCATCGTCGTTCACAAAGAAAATCTAGCGGCAATTTATCGCTCAAAAATCACGAAGATTCCATTCCTGCGCGGCGTTATCATGCTTTGGGACGCGCTCGGTTTGGGGATGCGCGCGCTGACCATCGCCGCAAACACACAAACCGGCGAAGACGAAAAACTCGAAGGTCCCGCGCTTTACCTGACGCTCGCGCTCTCGCTAGCGATTGGAATCGGGCTTTTCATCCTACTGCCTGCCGGCGTAGGCGGCGCAGCAGAGTATTACCTCGGCTGGCACAACCTCGCGCACAATTTACTCGAAGGCTTGGCAAGGCTCATCCTCCTTGTCGGCTACATTTGGGCGATCGGCTTCATGTCCGACGTCAAACGTCTATTCGGATATCACGGTGCGGAGCATAAGACGATCAACGCTTACGAAGCGGGAGTGGATCTCACGCCGGAGAACGTAGCGAAATTTCCCTTGGAACATCCACGCTGCGGCACCGCATTCCTGCTGACCTTCGTTCTACTCTCCGTCCTCATCCATAGCCTGCTCGGCGATATGACTTTCTGGTGGCGACTCGCCAGCCGCGTCCTATTGATTCCTGTTATCGCGGGCATTGCCGTTGAATATATCCGCTGGACGGCGAATCATTTGAATTCGCCCATTGTACGCTTCCTCATCAAACCCAATCTCGCGTTGCAATCGTTGACTACGCGCGAACCTGATACATCTATGTTAGAAGTAGCGATCGAATCGTTCAAGACGATGAGGATGGCGGAGCAAGAAGTTGCGACGTAGAGAAAGATGCGATCAGCGGTCAACAAATAGCGAGCGGTTCGTAGGAAGTAGAAAGTTAACGTCATTGCGAATCGCGCAACGAACGCTCATTGCAATAACACTTAAAACGCGATCTCGCCGATCTGCTCAAAGTCGAGGTTAAACGATTCGTCCGCTTCCAATTCCGCCTCGGCTTCATCCGCTTTCCCCGCATAAACGCCGCGCTCGCAATATGACCGATATGGGCAGTGCAGACAACGGGCTTCATCATCCGTCAATGGGAAGCCGTCTTGAGGTCGCTGAAGGGCAATTTGAATTTCATCGGCAAGCTTGAGAAGCGTGCTCCAGTCGCGTTCATACTGCGCGGACGTGTACGCGAATCGCGCGGGGTCGTTGGGGAAATCCGCGAACCAGTAAACCATTTCAATTTGTTCAGGCTCGAAGGGGCGCCCATCGTTGAGATGCGCGCCCGCGTGGACGAGAAGCGCGCGATAGACGCGAGTTTGCATCCGCGCGGCGAGCCATTCGTTGCGCGGACGTTTGCGATAGGTCTTCCAATCGTAAATGATGGTTTTGTTTTCGCGAACCGAGATGAGATCGTATTTAGCGAGCAGACGAAAGTTTCCGAGCGGAGCGGAGAGAGTCGCCTCGGGGTAAAGACCTGTTAGGTTTTTGAAACCTAACAGGTCTATCGCGTTTGAAAAATTCTCCCACCAGCGTTGCAGGTTCGGTGTGTTCGCCAATTTGCTCACCTGCTCGCTCGGAATACCAACCAAATATTGTTGCACGAGCCGATGAAAAAACTCCCCTTCGCGCTGGTGTTGCTCGTTCTCCAGCGCAGGCTCCGACTCGACGGCAGGATAGGCGAGCCGCTCCACATAGCGGAGTTGGAATCGGCGCGGGCAGTCCGCGTAATCTTGCAGGGAGGATTGAGAGAGGGTGGTGAGTGAAGCGAGCGCCATGTTGTTTCATGAAATTATAGCATTTCATAAGAGATCCTTTGTGTGGGACTTTGGTTCGGGTATACTTCGCCGCATTCAATTATAGGAGTCTTACATGGAATGGCTTTTACAACCCCAAACCTGGATCGCGTTCCTCACGCTCGTTGTGTTGGAACTCGTCCTCGGCGTGGATAACATTATCTTTATTTCGATTCTGGCGGGTAAATTACCTGTTGCCGATCAGTCGCGCGCCCGCACCACAGGCATTTTGTTGGCGGTGGTGACGCGGTTGCTGTTGTTGTTCTCGCTTTCGTGGATCATCAACCTCAAGGACCCCATCCTGACCGTGATGGGCTATACCCTCTCCGAGCGCGACATCGTCCTTCTGGCGGGCGGCATTTTCTTGATCTGGAAAGCCACGCGCGAAATTCACGAGAAACTGGAAGGCTCCGAAGGACATGCCTCTGCGAAAATCCAAGCATCGTTTTGGAGCGTGATCGTTCAGATCATGTTGTTAGACATCGTCTTCTCGCTCGATTCGGTCATCACCGCCGTCGGCATGGTGGATGAGTTGCCGATCATGATCGCGGCGGTCATCATCGCCGCTTTGGTGATGATCTTCCTCGCCGCCCCTCTCAGCAATTTTGTCGAGGGACATCCCACGATCAAGATGCTTGCGCTCAGTTTCTTGCTGTTGATCGGCTTCACGCTGGTCGTCGAAAGTCTTGATGTGCACATCCCGAAGGGATATATCTACTTTGCCATGGGCTTCTCTGTGATGGTGGAAACGCTGAACTTGCGGATGCGCCAACGCTCCGAGCCTGTGCAACTGCGCAGTCCATACCAAGCCGATGCGCTTGCTCCTGTGGGGAAGGAAACCAGTCAGGAACAAAAACCAGCCTAAACCAAAAGGACTTCCGCGAAATACGGAAGTCCTTTTTGATTCACACTCTCACTGTTCACTGATAACTGCTCACTACTCACTACTCACTTCTTTCACTTCCTCCCATCTCTCGCCGCCTTCATGAACCCCACGAACAACGGATGCGGCTTCATCGGGCGCGACAAAAACTCAGGGTGGAACTGACTCGCCACCATGAACGGATGATCCTCGATCTCAACGATTTCCACCAGTTTGCCGTCGGGCGACATCCCTGAAAAGACCATACCGCCTTTCTCGAAATCCGTTTTGTAATGGTTGTTGAATTCAAAACGGTGGCGGTGACGTTCCTCCACTTTTTCTACGCCGTACGCTTTGGCGGCTTTCGAGCCTTTCTTCAATTCGCAGGGATACAAACCGAGTCGCATTGTGCCGCCCATATCGGTGATCGAACGTTGGTCGAGCATCAAGTCAATGACGGGGTATTCACTGCTTCTATCAAATTCGGATGAATTCGCATCTTCGTGATTGAGCACGCCGCGCGCGAAGTCAATGCACATCACTTGCATCCCCAAACACAGGCCGAGATACGGAACTTTCTTCTCGCGCGCATACCGCGCCGCTAAAATTTTCCCTTCGATGCCGCGCGACCCAAACCCGCCAGGGACGAGGATCCCGTCCGCGTTTTGCACCACATCCCAGCCCTTGTCTTTTTCAAGGTCGGCGGCGTGCACCCAGCCGATCTCCACTTCCACATCGTTGGCGAGCGCGGCATGTTTCAACGCCTCGCGCACCGACATATACGCATCTTGCAACTCGACATATTTTCCTACAAGCGCGATCTTTACCGTTGACTTTGGTTGCCTGACATGTTCGACCAACTCCTGCCACGGCTGCATATCCGCTTTGCGCGTCGATTTCATATTCAACTTCTCGACCAGATAATCGTCAACGCCTGCCTGCTCCAGCAGTAGCGGGACTTCGTACAACACATCGCTCGTGATCATCGGCACGACAGCTTCCTTTTCCACGTCGCAGAACAGCGCGATCTTGTCGCAAATTTCCCCATCTACCGGGTAGTCGGAACGCGCGATGATCATGTTCGGCGAAATACCAATAGAACGCAATGCCGCGACGGAATGTTGCGTGGGTTTGGTCTTGATCTCGCCCGTCGCTTTGATGTACGGCAGCCACGTCACATGGATGAAGAACACGTTCTCGCGCCCGACCTCGTTGCGGAGTTGCCTCAGCACTTCGAGAAACGGCTGCGACTCGATATCCCCAACCGTGCCGCCGACTTCGACCAGCACAACATCCGCATTCGTCTCTTTGCCAATGGACGCGACTCGCCGCTTGATCTCATTCGTGATGTGCGGAATGACTTGGATCGTCCCGCCGAGGAAATCGCCGCGCCGCTCTTTGCCGATGATCTCCGCGTACACTTGTCCGCTCGTGAAGTTGGAAGAACGGCTGAGGCGGATGTCAATGAAGCGTTCGTAGTGACCCAGGTCGAGGTCCGTTTCCGCGCCGTCGTCGAGGACGTACACCTCTCCGTGTTGGTATGGACTCATCGTGCCAGGGTCCACGTTGATGTACGGATCCAATTTCTGAACCGCCACCTTGAACCCGCGCTCCCGCAGAAGCAAGCCCGTCGCCGCCGCAGTCACGCCTTTGCCCACCGAAGAAACAACCCCGCCAGTGAAAAATAAATATTTTGTGGTCATAGAATTCTCCAATTCTCTAATTCTCAAAAATTCATGTCACTCTGAGGGAGCAGGGTTTGCGACCGAAGAGTCTTTATTCACCAACAGGAGATTGCTTCGCTCCGCTCGCAACGACATCAAGCGCCACCATTAAAAGAAACGGGGAGGGCGTTTCAGCCCTCCCCGTCGGGGATTGCATATCTTGTCTGTTCTGGCAGTTCTTCGATTTCATCCGACCAGTTTCACGATATCTTCGGCGGCGCGGCGCATCTCGAGGAAGATCATGCCGAGTTTGGCGTCTTGCCTTGCCATCGCGGTCAGAACCGCTTCCTCGCCAATAGACGTCAGCACAATGGAGCCAGCGTCGCCTTTAATGTAAACTTGCTCCAGCCCCGCGCGCCCGAGTTCGGTCGAGATCCGCTCGCCGAGCGAGAGCATCGCCGCCGACATCGCCGACACGCGATCTTCTTCCACGCCTTGCTGCAACGCAGACGCCATAATTAACCCGTCTACTGAAACGACCGCCGAAGCCTCAATATCGGGCGCGGCGGCTTGCATATT
>BQMV01000135.1 GCA_022181005.1 Anaerolineaceae bacterium
CATCCGAATGGCGATTAGGCGGTCTGCGGGACGATGCCGAGCAGTGCGCAAGAGTTTTCCATGCGTAACCTGTTGGGGGACGGGCAGGGCAACTTCGGGTCGGTGGACGGCGATGCGCCCGCAGCGATGCGCTAGACGGAAGCCCGCCTGCAAAAACTGGCGGAAGAAGTGCTCGCCGATCTAGATAAGGATACGGTGGACTTCGGTCCCAACGTCGACGATTCGCTCGAAGAACCGCTTGTTTTGCCGGCGCGAGTTCCGAACATGCTCCTCAACGGGACCTCGGGCATCGCAGTCGGTATGGCGACCAATATCCCGCCGCATAATCTACGCGAGCTGACAAGCGGGATTAACTTCCTAATTGACAACTATGACAGAATGGACGATATCCCCGTCGAAGCGCTGATGAAACATGTGCAGGGACCGGATTTCCCGACCGGCGGTATCATCATCGGACGCGAGGGCATTGAGGCGATGTATGGCACAGGTCGAGGCAGAATCGTTGTGCGCGGCGTAGCGCACATCGAAGAAAGCAAGGGCGGCAGATACGAAATCGTCATCACCGAAATCCCCTATCAAGTTAATAAAACGACTTTGATCGAACGCATCGCCGAACTGGTACGCACCGACAAGATCGATCAAATCTCCGATCTACGCGATAGTTCAGACCAGCGCGGCATGAGCATCGTGATCGAACTAAAGCGCGGCGCCCAGCCGAAGAAAGTATTAAATCAACTCTATAAGTACACCTCGCTGCAAACCACGTTCGGCGCACAAGTTCTCGCTCTGGTAGACGGCGAGCCGCGCACGCTTCCGCTCAAACGCGCCCTACAGATCTTCATCGAACATCGTCAGACCGTGATCGTTCGGCGCACAAATTTTGAACTGGCAAAAGCCCGCGCGCGTCAGCATATTCTGGATGGTTACTTAATCGCGCTCGCTAACCTCGACGCGGTGATCAAGACCATCCGCGAATCGGAAGACGCCGATGCCGCGAAACAGAATTTGGTCAAGCGTTTCAAACTGAGCGAATTGCAAGCGCAGGCGATCCTGGATATGCAGCTGCGCCGCCTCGCCGCGCTCGAACGCTGGAAGATCGAAGAAGAGCATAAGCAAGTCGCTGAACAGATCGCCTACCTTGAAGACCTGCTGGCGCATCCTAAAAAGATCCTTAACTTAATTCAAGAGGATATGCGCGATCTTTCGACGAAATACGGCGATGATCGCCGCACGCGCATCGCCGCCGAAGCGACCGAAGAATTGACCGAAGCCGACCTTGTTCAAGACGAGATGGCGCTGATCAGCCTCACGGCACGCGGTTACATCAAACGCGTAGCGGCTGCGGCGTTTCGTTCGCAGAGTCGCGGCGGGCGCGGCGTGAAAGGTTTTGAGACGAAAGAGGAAGATGAAGTCGTCGCATTAATTCCCGCCCGCAGCCTCGATTCAATGCTGTTCTTCTCAGACCGAGGAAAAGTGTACAGCGAAAAAGTCTATCAGATTCCAGACGCGGATCGAACAGCGAAAGGCATCCCGTTGGTCAACGTGCTTTCACTCGGCGCAAACGAACGCATCACTGCCGCAATCGCTATCTCGAATTTCTCCGCGCATGGATTCTGCGTGATGACGACCGCGCGCGGCAAAACCAAGCGCGTGGCGCTGGAAGAGTTCGCGGCAGTGCGCCCATCGGGGCTGATCGCCATGAATTTAGAAGAGGGCGACCGTTTGGGTTGGGCGCGCGTCACTAGCGGCAAAGACGACCTGATCTTTGTGACCGAAAACGGGCAGGCGCTGCGTTACAGCGAATCCAAGATCCGCTCAATGGGACGACAGGCGGCGGGCGTGACCGCTATCAAATTGAGGAAGGACGATTCAGTGACCAGCATGGACGTCGTAGAGCCGGACGGGTCGCTGTTGATTGTGACCAGCGGCGGCGTAGGGAAACAAACGCCTCTTAAAGAATATACGCCCAAAGGGCGCGCAACATTCGGCGTCGCCACGATCGATCAAAAAGCGATGAAAGAGATCGGCGTTATCGTCGCGGCGCGCGTCGTGCAAAAGGATGACGACCTTACGATTATGACCGCCAATGGGCAGACGATTCGCATTAAAAATAAAACAGTGAAAACAGCGGGACGCGCTACGAGAGGCGTGCATCTGATTAAGCCTCAGGAAGGCGATTACGTCGCCTCTGTGGCACGCATCTCCGCCGAAGATTTGAAGCGGGTGGGCGCGCAAGTAGAAGAGGAAAAAGCCGAGCCGCAACCGCCGTTGATATAACAAGAAGCGATCCAAACGTTATCGTATCGCGTAATCTATAACATAAAGTCCAGCGGTAGTCGCTGGACTTTATGTTATTTTTTAAAGGGGTATTGAGACGATTAGAACAGCGACATTTTCCCCATGATAAACATCGCCAACGCGCCGAAAACGCAGACTGCCATAAACAGCATCAAAGACAGCAGGAAGCGTTGCTGCCCCGTCATGCCGAGGATACGCGCTTCTTTACGCTTTGCAGACGGCGCCGAAATAGATTGCGATTCTGGTTCGCGGTAGAGCTCGTTAGATTCTTCCTCATAAAACGACGATGAGGAAGCTGATTCACGGAGGTTATCAAACATAAGACTGCCTTATCGCTCAAGTATATCAGCAAACGGACGCAGGCGCACATCTCCAAAATGAACTATTATACGTTTGCCATTATCGCCGCACAGACACAGACTGCCATCGGGCAAAAGTCCATCGAGACTTCCAGTCAGAGTCTGCCCCGCGCCAACTTCCACGCTGACACGCTCGCCGCGATAGGCGAGCATTTTATTCCATTGATGAATAAGAGCGTCCGCGCTTAACTGCGGGCGCAATTCAATAAACGCAGTCAGAATATTTCGTATCAGTTCTTCACGGGGGATAATGCGCCCCAGCGCGTCTTCTAAACTAACGGCGGGAAGCGTTAACGCGTCGGCGCTGGGGACGGCTTGCTTTGTCACATTCAACCCAACGCCAATCACTGCGCAGACGGCTTGTTCGCCGGACCAAATGAGCTCGGTCAAGATGCCAGCCGCCTTGCGCTGATGGATTAGAATATCGTTGGGCCACTTGACCTGGGCGGAAATTCCAAACGCTTCAAGCGCTTGGACGATGGAAAGAGCGGCAAGCCCAACCAGTTTGGAGAGATGCGGTTGTTCCGCTATTGTGGGACGGAGAATCAGGCTGAAGGCAAGGGCGGCTTGAGGCGGCGTAAACCATGCGCGTTTCATTCTGCCGCGCCCTCGCGTCTGTTCATCTGCAACGATAAGGGATAGGTCGGGAGCGCCGGCGTTCGCCCAAATTAGCGCTTCGTCGTTAGTCGAGCCGATGGCGTCGAAATATCGTATCTCGCCAAGCGGCAAGTGCGTCAACGCATCAGCCAGCGCTTCTTCGTTCATAAACGCGCTACGGCAAAACGTACCACGGATTAATCGAACCGCCGCCTTGACGCACTTCAAAGTGCAGATGCGCGCCTTGCGAATTGCCGGTGTTGCCCGCTGATCCTATCCATTGACCGGCGCTCACGCTGTGGCACACTCCCACGCCGATTACGCTCAAGTGCGCGTAGATCGTCGAGTAGCCGTTGCCATGATCAATTTGGATAACGTTGCCATAACCGTAATTGTATCCGCCTTGCGCCATAGTGACCACGCCGCTATCTGCCGCGTAGACAGGCGCGCCTTCGCCAGCAGCGATATCAATGCCAAGGTGTCCGTTCCAGTAATCGTTGCCCGAAAGCGAATGTGCGTCGGCGGGCCAGATGAACCCCCCGCTGCCTACCGCGCCGCCGGGACACGCATTCTGGCTGGTCGGCGAGGTGCCGGTGCCAGACTTGCCCGTGCCGACAGTAGGCACGATCCATTGTACGAATTCGCGTTCTCCGCCGGGGATCATCACCCATGAGCCTGAGACGACCTTAGGCTCCGCGAGATCAATATCATTACCGGGAAAATCTATAATCTCATCAACATTCGCATGGAACTCATCGGCGACCGACTGGAGCGTGTCGTTCTCTTTAACTTGATAGAAAATTCCATCGGCAGGAGGAATACTCAAGACTTGCCCCGGTCTGAGGCTGTGCGGATCGTCCTGCAACACGTTGTAGTTCGCCCACAAAATCGTTTCCGGTTCCAATTTATAGGTCTGCGCAATGGCAAAGATCGAATCGCCGCGCTTAACGCGATATTCGACCGGCTCGTAGCGCGGCTTATCTGAAGAAATATTTGTTTTGATCTGGATCTCTCGCGGAACAAAAGCAAACGGGTTCGGACCCGTCAGGGCTGGCATTGCCACGTCAGCCGGCGCGTCTTGCGGCGCGGCAGTAGGCTCAAGCGCCAAGGCTTGCGGCGCGGCTCTAGAACTCCGCCACGCTAATGCGCTTCCAAGCGCACTCCCTGCGAAGGCGATGGTAACAACCCAGCTAAGAATCGGGCGGGCGTTGGTCTTGACGAACGTAAGTAATTTTGACATCTTTCAGCGTTTTAATTAAGCGTCTCTGCCAAGGTTTTCGAGAAACTCTTGATTGTTGCGCGCCCGGTCAAGGCGGGTGATGATGGCTTCGGTGGCGACCGCGTTATCCATGCCGGCGCCTTGCGGTTGTTGGGTGATCATTTGGATATACATACGCCGCATAAGCCAAACGCGTTGCAGAATATCCGGACCCAGTAGAAGGTCTTCACGGCGGGTGGACGAGCGTTCAATGTCTACGGCAGGATAGATGCGTCGCTCTTGCAGTTTGCGCGAGAGGTGCAATTCCATATTGCCTGTGCCTTTAAATTCTTCATAGACAACGTCATCAAGGCGGGAGCCGGTATCTACCAGACAAGTGGCGATGATGGTAAGCGAACCGCCCTCTTCGATATTGCGCGCCGCGCCAAAGAAACGCTTCGGCGGATACAACGCCGAAGGATCCATACCGCCAGAGAGCGTGCGCCCCGACGGATTGACGACGAGGTTGTAGGCACGCGCAAGACGCGTGATCGAGTCCATCAAGATTACCACGTGGCGTCCGATCTCCACCAGCCTCTTAGCGCGCTCTAAGGCGAGTTCGGCTGTGCGGACGTGCGAGGTAACCGGCTCGTCGAAGGTCGAAGCGACTACTTCGGCGTCTACCGAGCGATCCATATCGGTCACTTCTTCCGGGCGTTCGCCGATCAGCGCGACCAATAAATGCACATCGGGATATTTGGTTGAGATTGAGTTCGCAATCTGTTTCAGGATCGTTGTTTTCCCCGCTTTAGGCGGCGAGACAATCAGCCCGCGCTGACCTCTGCCGATAGGCGCAACCAGATTGATGAGTCGCGGCGCCAGCGTGTCGTGATCGGTTTCGAGATCAAAGCGCGTATCTGGGAAGATCGGCGTTAGGTTCTCGAAGACCGGCCGGCGCGAGGCTTGTTCGGGCGTGAGTCCGTTGATCGACTCGACCTTAAGCAAGCCAAAATGGCGTTCGCTTTCACGCGGAGGGCGCACCTGCCCGATGACCAAGTCTCCCGCTCGCAGTTCGTGCCGCCGCAATTGCGCCTGCGACACATAAACATCTTGGTCGCTGAGGCGGTAATTCGCAGAACGTAGAAAGCCGATGCCTTCGCTCATGATCTCGAGGATGCCGCCGCGTAATTCGATGCCTTCCTTCTGCGCCTCCGCCTCGCGGATCATCATGGCAAGCGTCTCTTTTTTAAGGCGGTTCGAGTTGGGAATATTTAGCGTTTTTCCCATCGAACGCAATTTAGAAAGGGGTTCGTTCTCTAGTTCAAGGATTTTCATTATTTTTTCTCTACTGTAGTTGGATTTGTGTAGAACCGCCGGCAAACCAAAAGAACGCCTGTAAAGCGCTGGTGGGAAGTCCTTAATTTATCTGCGAGTATGGGTTTTCTTCAATCAAGGTCGTCTTACGTTAAAGTTGCGTGATGAGATTGTCGCCAATATTAATAACTCAAATTAATAAACTGTCAGCCGCTGGGAATATCGCTATTATAGCGCCGTCAAGCCCGAGACGCAAGCGGATTTCTGGAATTTTTAATCCGACTCTCTTCAAATTTGTAAACAAAAACGTTTCAACGGTTTTTCTATTGTCAGGGAACGCCTCTGGCAAAGCCATTCTGAATTTCTTCGATCTGCGCGCAGGCGCGCTATGGCGATGTTATAATCTCACGGTTCTCGCATAGCGATCGCAATCTTATACTCTCTTTTTGAGGAAACCCATGTTAATCAACCCTGTGATATTTACAATTCGCCTATTTGGTTATGAATTCCCCGTGTACTGGTACGGCTTGATCGTTATGACCGGCGTACTGGTCGGCTCGCTGATCGTAGAGCGCGGTCTTAAGCGACGCGGCGAAGACAGCGAGAAATTTTGGGACGCGCTCATCGGCGTGGTGCTGGTCGGCATTACAGGCGCGCGCTTGTGGTTCGTTGCAAATGCCACGCTAGGGGGCAATCTTATTTATGTGGAGAACCCTACCGAAATCCTGAATCTGCGCGAGGGCGGGTTGCATATCTTCGGCGGTTTCCTGTTCGGCGGCGCAGTTTTATTACGGTTCATTCACAAAAATAAACTCGATCCATGGTTGTATCTCGATATGGCTGGGCCGGGCTTGCTGATTGGTCAAGCCATCGGACGGCTCGGCAATTTCGTTAATCAAGAGTTATACGGACCGCCGACCACGCTCCCCTGGGGGATTCCGATCGCGATGAAGAACCGCCTTGCCCAGTTTATGTCGCTGCCCGAATCGACACGCTTTCACCCCACCTTCGCTTACGAGATGATTTGGAACCTTAGCGCGGCAGGGCTTCTCTTGTGGCTATCTCGCCGCTATGAGAAACAACTCAAGCCCGGAACTCTGTTTGCCGGCTGGTTAATCTTCGCCGGAGTCGGGCGTACATGGATCGAACTCTTCCGCCCCGATCAGCCAAAGATCGCTGAGTTAGGCTTCAGTTATTCGGCGCTGTTCTCCGCGCTGATGGCGATAATCGGCGCAACGCTCTTGATGATTCGCTATAAAGGCGTTGATATTGCATTTGCCGAAAAGTGGGAAGAAGAATATAAGATCACGCCTCCTCCCGCCCCCGTTGAAATGATCGAAATTGAGGACGATGCTGAAGACACAGAAACATTCGCTGAAAACGACGAAGACGAAACGTGAATCTAAAAAGCCGCGCCGGGTTATCGCTCTTCAACGAACGAGCGGTACGGGACCATCATCAACAATCCGATCACGATCACGATCTGACCGATTAACACGCCTTTCGATTGCCATGGACCAAAATAAGGCACCATCGGCAACGGTTGCGTTCCCAAACCGAAGATATCCGCCATACCGGTAAAGACAGCGATAACATAGCCTGTGCTGACGAGCCGAGAGCCGATGTCGGCAAGAATGCTGCGCTGTCGATTCCCCCACAACGCTAATAAGCCCACATAGCCCCCTACGCAAATCATCGCAAGCCCGATCAGAAAGACGGCAATTTGGATGAAGCCTACTACCGGGCTTCGATCCCAGCCAAACCAATTCGGCTTCGCGCCGACGATGAACACGAAAAGCCCGACCGCCGCTGTGATTAAGCTAAAGCGAATACGGATATATGAAATGCGAAAACCCGGCTCCATGCTCATGTCGCGGGCAAGTTATTTCGGAGGAATCGCAACCAGTTGCCGCCTAAGATGTTCGCAATATCCGCTTCGGCATAGCCTCGTTCCGCCAAATTTTCTCCGACGCGCTGCATATCGCCGATCGAATCTAACTCCATCGGGACAGATTGCGCGCCAAAACCGCCGTCAAAATCGGAGCCGATGCCGGCATGCAACGAGTTCCCTGCCAACTGACAAACATGATCAATATGCGCAATATAAGCGTCCAACGGCACCTCTTCGCGACGACTCCCGGCGCGGCTCGACCAGCCGACCTTCAAGAAAGAATTATACGGTGTCGAACCGATCACCCCGCCGCGTTCGATCAGCGCTTCGATCACGCGATCTGAGACGTGGCGATTTGACGCGGAACCTTTCATCAGCGCGGCGCAATTGGAATGACTCGCCAGCAACGTGCCTTCATAACGCTCCAGCGACTCAAGCGCTGCCGCTTCATCCATGTGACTGATATCTAACGCGAAGCCAAATTCTGCCATAGCAGAGATCAGTTCGCGCCCTTCTTCTGTGAGTGGGCCGGGTTCATTCGTCCCGCCGCAGTAGCGTGTGCCAGCCCATGCCAGCCCAATTATTCGTAAACCCAACTCCCACCATTCAAGCAATTCCTTCGGCGAGCGAATTCCTTCCGCGCCTTCCATCAGCGTCACTAAACCCACAGGGCGGCTTCCGCTTTCTTCGATAGGCTGCGACCAACGCTGAACAACTGCCTCCAACTCGGCAGTTGAGGCGATCAGGCGAAATTGATCGGGATGTTCGTCCGTCCATTGATGATAGAGATGAATCTGATCGCGATATAGTTTGTGCGCAACGTCAAAATCGGGATACCACAGCGTGCCTTCCAAATCTCTTCTGCGCGCAGGCGCGGCGAACAGCGTTGAAAAAACAACTGCGACATTACCGCGCTGATATTCATCCCAGCCGAGAAGCGACTGCCCGTTTCGTTCAGGGATTGTTGTGCCAATTTCGAGGCGGCGCGTCTCAGCCAGCGGGCGCGAATAATCGCGTTGGTACGCGAGCATATTCCACGCGAGGTCTTGATGTGAATCGATAATGAGCGGCATGATATGAAAAACGCCCCGCGCCAGCGGGGCGTTGATTAATTCTCCTCGGCGCCTTCCGTCCGCACATCAGACGGCGTTTCGTTTGGCGCTTCGCCGCCCTCCTCGACATCGAATTCAGCGGCGAGCAGTTTAAAGTCTTTGTCGGCGAACGCGGCAGAATCCACTTTGCGCAGGCTAAGCCCAACGCGATGCTGGTCGGGTTCAATGCGAATGACGCGCAACGTCTTCACATCGCCTTCTTTAAGCACTTCTTTTGGATGTTCAACGCGATGATCGGCAAGTTCTGAAATATGGATCAAACCTTCCACGTCGTCGTCGAGGCGGGCAAAAGCGCCGAACTTCGTCAAACGCGTGATCTTGCCTTCGACCAGCTGCCCTACGCTGTATTTCTCGATGCGCGAACGCCACGGGTCGTCTAACAAAGCGCGGATGGAAAGCCCGATGCGTTTTTTCTCGCGATCCACGTTGATCACTTTCACTTGAACTTCCTGCCCCACTTCCAACGCTTCGCGCGGATGTTCGATATGATCCCACGAAATTTCGGAGAGGTGCACAAGCCCATCCGCGCCGTTCACGTTAATGAACGCGCCAAAATTCGCAAGGCTGGTCACGCGCCCGCTATAGACCTTGCCCTCTTCCAATTCGTCAATCACGCGTTCTTTCAACGACTGTCGCGACTCAGAACTTGCCGCTCGTTCGGACAGGATCAGTCGTTGTCGTTCGCGGTCCACCTCGATCACACGGACGGAGATAGGCTGTCCGATCATCTTTTGATATTTTTGTTCAGGCGTGTCGCCGGCAATTTGGGCGCGGCGCAATGCGCCGATCTGCGAAGCTGGCACAAAACCGCGCAAGCCTTCCACTTCGGCGATCAACCCGCCTTTATTAAACCCAACGATTTTGCTTTCGAGGATGGAACCGTCGGCAGCGAATTTTTCCGCGTTCTCCCATGAAAGATGCTCTCGCGCTCGCTTCAAAGACAAGACGACATTTCCGTTCGCATCTTCCGGGCGGATCACGAACGCATGCACCTCCTGCCCCACTTGCAGCGCTGCGCGTTCGTCTGCGGTCAACTGATCTAATTCACGGTTGGAAACCACGCCTTCCGATTTAGCGCCGATGCTGATAAAAATTTCACTTTGGCTAATGCGCGCAATCGTCCCCTTGCGGATCTCGCCCGATTTAGGCAAGTCAATATTTAAGTCTTGCCCTTGAAGCAAAGACTCCATCGTTTGATGATTATTTTCTTTTAATTCTCCCTGCTGGTTTAACTCGCTCCCTTGGGCGGGCAGGGCTTGATTCTGGTCAGTCACATGATGCTCCGGTTGGATAGAATGTAAGCGGGATTATACAAGCGATTGAACAACTTGACAACCCGCCCACGCCAGTTCTCTTCCGCTTTTCAGATCGCAAAGCAACGAGAAGAACAAGCGCGACAAAAACGCGGCATCGGCGCTCTCCATTAAACCAAATTCGCTTCACGATGAAACACGCGTTATAATCATTCCTTGGAGTTAATCAATGCCCCCTATTTTCCCCTTTACCGCCATTGTAGGACAAGAGCGCATGAGACGCGCTCTCATTTTGAACGCCGTAGACACGCGCATCGGCGGCGTGTTGATTCGCGGCGAACGAGGCACCGCTAAATCTACCGCAGCGCGATCGCTTGCCGCGCTGTTGCCTAACGTCAAAGTAGTGGACGACTGCCGTTTCGGTTGCGACCCGGATAAACCCAATTCTTGGTGCACTGAATGCAAAGAACGATTTGCAAAGCGCAAAACAATTCCCTCACACGTCCGCCCAACGCCATTCGTTAACCTGCCCGTTTCCGCTACAGAAGACCGCGTAGTCGGCACGTTGGATATTGAACAAGCCATCCAAAAAGGCGAACGCCGCTTTGAACCGGGCGTACTCGCGGGCGCGAATCGTGGGCTGCTCTACATTGACGAAGTTAACCTGCTCGACGATCACGTGGTGGACGTTCTACTCGACTCTGCCGCGATGGGCGTCAATATGGTCGAACGCGAAGGGATTTCCTTCTCGCATCCTGCGCGCTTCATCCTCGTCGGAACGATGAATCCTGAAGAAGGCGAACTGCGCCCGCAACTGCTGGATCGCTTCGCCTTATCCGTAGACATCATCGGCATCCACAATGCGCGCGACCGCGTGACGATCATGGAACGCAACATCGCCTTCGAGCGAGACGCAGAAGCCTTCCGCCAACAATGGACGTCGCGAGAGACTGAGTTGTCGCATCAGATCGCCGCCGCGCGCGAACTCGTCAGCGAGGTAAAACATACCAGCCGCGATCTGCTGTCTATTGCAGCGTTGACGAGCTCCCTCAACGTGGATGGTCATCGCGCCGATCTGGTTATCTTGAAAGCCGCGCGCGCTCAAGCCGCATTTGAAGGTCGGACGAAAATCACCGATCACGATATCGCGCTGGCGGCTGAATTGGCGTTGCCTCATCGCATCAAACGCACGCCCTTCCAACAGGCGGAGATGACGACCGAGCAATTGCAAGAGCGCATCGAACAATTGGCGGGGCAATCCACGCCGGAGGAAGAGGCTGAATCCGACCAATCTGAAGCCTCGCAGAATCAATCCGAAGAAAAAAAAACTTAAGGCTCGAGGATGAGCGCGAGGAAGGCGCACCGGAAGGCAACCCAGAACCAATGCCGCAAAATGTGTTCGCTAATGCCAGCGCCAATTGGTGGGAAGGCGGACAAAAGATCAGCGCCGGCGAGAAGTTTCAACCGCGCAAACTCAATACCCCTCTCGACAAACTTGCTCGCAAGCACGCCGGGCGGCGCTCGCTGACCAAAACCGAACGCAAGCACGGGCGCTATATTAAGGCGCGTCCCGCCGGCGACAAAAAGGACGATATCGCGTTTGACGCTACTTTTCGCGCCGCCGCGCCGTATCAAAAACAACGCGTTGAGAAACGCAAGCATCTCGCCTTCGCCATCGAAAAAGGCGACCTACAGCGTAAGATACGCGTCAAACGCGTCGCAAACCTTGTATTATTTCTAGTGGACGCTTCATGGTCTATGGCAGTAGCGGAACGCATGAACGCGACCAAAGGGGCGATCTTATCTCTGTTGACAGACGCTTATCAACGCCGCGACCGCGTGGGCTTAATCGTCTTCCAAAAAGACCGCGCCACACTCGTTCTGCCCCCCACCAACTCCGTGCAACTTGCTCAACGCGCCTTGATGGATATCCCTGTCGGCGGGAAGACGCCGCTCTCCGCCGGCTTGTTCATGGCGGCGGATGTATTGCGGCAAGAAAAATTACATCATCCAGATATTGAACCGTTGCTCATCGTTCTAACCGACGGCGCGGGCAACGTTTCTTTAGGCGCGTTGCCGCCGCAGGAAGAATCTTTCAAATTTGCCGAACTGATTGCCAACGAAAAGATCAAATGCGTGGTCATCAACATGGAACACGCCGCCTTCGATCAAGGACTCGCGCAACAATTAGCGGATCACCTTAAGGCGCCGTGTTATTCGCTGAATGAATTGAAAGCGGAGAATCTATATCACACTGTGAAGGATGAGATGGCAAAGCCGATGAAGAAGTAGAAAAAAGAACTCCGAATTTTTGAAAAACTCGGAGTTCCGCGTTGAGAAGAACGAAGTGACTGTCACCTTGCAGGTGACAGTCGCTTTTTATTGTACAAAAGTAACTATCAGGCAACAGATTCCCCGCATACGGTTAGGAGCAAGAGCAGGGCAATGACTGCAAGCCGTTGCGGAGTGGCTCCGCGAGATCGTCGCGGTATAGCCTGATGTCAGCGAGAATAGATAGGATGACTTCGAGTAGCTCAATCAATGGTCAATCTCCATCATGCCAGTGACCGGCCTGAATCTCATTGCTTGGCGGTTTCGATACATCGCGAACTGCGCGCGGGACTGCTCGACCACCCTACTTTGTTACGATGATTTTCCCTTCACCAATTCCTCTACCAGCGCCGCAGGGACTTGCACAGCGACCACTTCCCCTCTCACAGTCACAACGCCATGGGCAACGATCCATTCTTCGATGACAACTTTGCGGCCCTTGTGTTCTTTCACTTTGCCGCGCACTTCGAGTTCGATACCGAGCGGGGTCGGTTTGAGGTAATCCACATGCAGGGATGCGGTGAGGAAGCGTGTGTTGGGTTCCGAGTTGGGGTCGGTTTCTTTCGCGGCGCGATAAGCCACACCGGCGGCTGTCCCTGTGCCGTGACAGTCAATGAGAGAGGCGAGCAGTCCGCCGTAGACGTAGCCGGGGATGGCAATGTGATATGGTTTAGGCATAAAATGGCAGACCGATTCGTCGCCATCCCAATAACTTTGAATATGCAAGCCGTATTCATTAAGCGTGCCGCATCCATAGCAATGCGCAAACGGTTCAGGGTAGTGCTCTTGAAATGATTTTTTAGTCATAGCGGTTATCCTATTTGAATCTTAGATGATCTACGGGGTCCCGGCGGCGGTCGTCCCCGCAGGCAGGGGCGCGGCAGCGGTATGCGTTAACGTAGGAGCAGGCGAAAGTGTTGAGGTGGGCATCGGCGCGTCTCCTTGTACGGCAAAGCGCCCAACCACTTTGTGTTCCAGCCCAACAAAAATTTGAACTTCATAATCGCCGGGCAACCATTCGCCGGGCTGCGCTTCCCAGTCGGCAAATCCATATCCGCCGGTCTCACCGTCCCACGGGATCGTTTCATAGTGAACCAGTTTACCATCGCGATACCAAAGCGCAGTCCACTGCGCGCCGGGCGTCATATTCGCATAAGAGAACACCGCGCACATATATCGAATCGGGGTCTGGAAGACTGCCGCCGCTTCAAAATTGAGGAAGTTCGCGCAGTTGAGCGTAAATTGCAACGGGCTGAATGCCGCGCCCGAGTCGGGCGTGACTACGCTTTCGAACAACGCCTCAATCGCGGGCGGAATAAACGGAGTAGGCGTAAACGGCGGCGTATCAGTGACGGCAGGCGTAAGCGTAATCGTCGGCGCAAGGGTAATAGTGGGCGTAAGCGTGATCGTCGGCGTGAGGGTAATGGTGGGCGTAAGCGTAACCGTCGGCGACGGCGGGAAATACCGATACGCCACCGGCTCGCCAAAAATAGACAACCACGTCCCCAACGCCATCAACAGGATCGCGCTAAGGAGCGTAACCCATCCGCTTCGCACACGCTGACGCTTGATGCGATAATAAGTAAGACGCCTTGCCGATTGCAACGCGCGCACCCCTGCAACAAAGATCCATAACGCGCCAACAATAGCCATGAACGCCGCGGCGATAATGCCTGCGCGAATATCCATAAAAAAGATTATAGCAGGGAGAGCGATTTTATGCCCAACCGGCTCGTTCAACCACAACGAAAACGGCTTGCGAAGCAAATGCCGCATCCTTTACAATAGCGATATGAAAGAACTTGTCTTCCTCAAACTGGGCGGGTCGTTGATCACAGATAAATCTACGCCATACACGCCTTTGCTGGATAGGATGGACGCTCTTGCGCTGCAGATCAAAAGCGCGCAGCAAACTCGTCCCAATCTACGCTTGCTTATCGGACACGGCGCAGGCTCATTCGGCCATGTGCCAGCCCGCGCATATAAAACGCGCGACGGATTGCCGTCGACCGGACAACGCGACGACGCACAAACCGTCTATTGGAAAGGTTTCGTCGAAGTTCGGCAACAGGCGGCGGCGTTAAATCGATTCGTAATGGACGCATTATATAAGGCGGACGTGCGCGCGATAGCGTTGCCGCCTTCTGCCAGCGTTGTTGCCGACAACGGCAGCGTGGCGCAATGGGAGCTTGCGCCAATCCGCATGGCATTAGCGGCGCAAATCATCCCTGTCATCTTTGGCGATACCGTCTTCGATCAAACGCTCGGCGGCACGATCCTTTCGACGGAAGATCTGTTCATGCCTCTGACTGACGCGTTACGACCGGATCGAATCTTATTGGCGGGTTTGGAAGCCGCCGTATGGGAAGATTTTCCAGCCCGCGCGCGCAAAGTGGAAACGATCACGCCGGCTTCGTTCAACGCGATCGAGCAGGGAATCGGAGCATCTGCCGCTGCAGACGTGACCGGCGGCATGGAATCTAAAGTGCGACAGATGCTCGACCTCGTCAAAAGACACCCTAACCTGACCGCACAAATCTTCTCCGGCGAGCAAGCGGGCAACCTGCTCCGCGCACTGGAAGGCGAAACCCTGGGGACAATGATCCGCGCCGACGGGAAATGACACCTCTCCATAAAGTATGTGACATCCTGCCATTACAAAAATAAAAGAAAAAACGATACTTAACATGGAGCGCTGGAACGCTTCGAACGACAAGTTCACACACGGAACGCCGTTCATTGCAACGCGGAGGTTCTACGGCAACGCTCTTCGCAGCTGACGGCGAATTAAACGGAGAATACGTTGCAGCGTATCTCTACAGGAGCAAACATGGCGACCAAACTTAGCAAGGGGAAGAAACCCGCAAAGACGCCCGTCCGCAAAATTGTAAAAGCGAAGAAAGTCTCAACTGTCTTTAAACCGACCAGACTCAAACTTCTACGTCCTGTGCCATCCGATATTGAGATCGCACAAGCCGCGAAACTCAAACCCATTCTACAGATCGCAAAAGAGCTTGGCGTCCGCGAGAACGAAGTAGAGTTGTACGGTCCGTACAAAGCCAAGATTAAGCTTGAAATTCTAGAACGCTTCAAGAACAAGCCCAACGGTAAATACATTGACGTAACCGCCATCACGCCTACGCCGCTGGGCGAAGGCAAGACCACTACGCTGGTCGGTTTGGCGCAAGCGTTAGGAGCGCACCTCGGTAAGAAAACCATCGCGGCGATCCGCCAGCCTTCGCAAGGACCGACTTTCGGCATCAAAGGCGGCGCAGCCGGCGGCGGGTATTCGCAAGTAATTCCAATGGAAGATTTCAATCTTCATCTGACAGGCGACATCCACGCCATCACCGCCGCGCATAACCTCGTCGCCGCCGCGCTTGACGCGCGCGTGATGCACGAGAAAATGCAAGACGACGAGAAATTATTCAACGCGCTCTGCCCGCCGGATAAAAAGGGCAAACGTAAATTCTCGCCTTCGATGTTGCGGCGTTTGAAAAAACTCGGCATTCTGAAAACCAATCCCAGCGACCTTACGCCCGAAGAACGCGTTCGCTTCGCCCGCCTCGACATTGACGAAACCACCATCACTTGGCGGCGCGTGATTGACGTCAACGATCGCTTCTTGCGCGAGATCGAAGTAGGGCGCGGCAAAGATGAGGCGGGGCATGCGCACATGTCTGGTTATGACATCACGGTCGCATCGGAGATCATGGCGATTCTCGCATTGACCGCATCGCTGGAAGACATGCGCGCACGCTTCGGCAGGATGGTCGTCGCTACCAATAAAAGCGGCGAAGCTGTCACCGCCGAAGACCTCGGCGTGGCAGGAGCGGTCACCGTTCTAATGAAAGATGCGATCAAGCCGAATCTCATGCAGACGCTTGAAGGAACGCCCGCCACCGTTCACGCCGGACCATTCGCCAATATCGCGCACGGCAACAGTTCCATCATCGCCGATATGATCGCGCTCAAACTAGTCGGCAAAGATGGGTTCGTGCTGACTGAATCGGGCTTCGGCGCAGACATCGGCATGGAGAAATTCTTCGATATCAAATGCCGCTACTCAGGGCTGATACCGCAAGTCGTCGTGCTGGTCGCCACAATTCGCGCGCTTAAGATGCACGGCGGCGGACCGAAAGTGGTGGCGGGCAAACCGCCCCCAGCCGAATACACCGACGAAAACCTCG
>BQMV01000136.1 GCA_022181005.1 Anaerolineaceae bacterium
GAGGGAAATGTAAAAGACTGGTGTAGATATATAATATTTTTTTTTTCAAGCAGAAGACGGCATACGAGATAAGGCCACGTGACTGGAGTTCAGACGTGTGCTCTTCCGATCTTGGGACGGAGAACCCGTGTATGAGGATAACAGGCGCGCCGGCTTCGCTTTCGCTTATCTCGTAATGCGTTATTCCGTCAGAAAGTTGGACGAATGTTCCGCCTGTGGATGCGCGAACGGCAGCGTCTAAGATTTCGATTTCGTTTCGAAAGGGAAACGACATGATCTATCGGCAGCGGGGTTTGCTTGCCGCGTAATTAAATTTTTCCGAGCGCGCGCAATACGCGTTCTGGCGTAAATGGGAATTGATCAATCCATACGCCGGTCGCGTCGTGAATGGCAGCGCCGATCGCCGGAGCGACAATTAAGTAGGGCAATTCGCCTACGCCGCGCGCGCCCCATGGTCCGCTGGGGTCGGGGATTTCGAGGATGACCGATTCGATCTTTTCGGGAATGTCTCGGATTGTGGGGATGAGATAAGTGCTGAATTGGTCGGTCAGCACGCGCCCATCTCTGGTCTTGTAATCTTCAAGCAAAGCATAGCCTTGCGCCTGTACGATTGCGCCTTCAATTTGACCTTCGACCAGCGTCGGGTTGATAGGCTTTCCGAGGTCGTCGGCTGAGACGATGCGCGTCACGCGCACTTGCCCGGTCTCTGTATCCACTTCTACCTCGACGGCTTGCGCTACCCAAGCGTAGGCGAAGTTGGGAGTTGAATAACCGGTCTGCGGATCGAAGGGCGTCGTCTTTGGCGCGAAATAGGTGAACTCTGCGATCGCTGGACGCTCTTCCGATTCCCATTTTTTGAGCGCGAGCTCCGCTGCGCCGCGAATGGAGTTGCCCGACATGAACGTCATGCGCGAAGCGGAGACTGAACCCGAACTGCCCATCGTAGCGGTGTCTGACGCGAACAATTGCACTTTATCGAATGGGATGCCGACCGCTTCCGCCGCCATTTGCATCATTACTGTGTGTGTGCCTTGCCCAACTTCCGCGCTGGCGTGGTGTAAGATAACTTTCTCGACCTCGCCTTTGCCGTGCAATTCGATCTTCGCCCAACAAGTTTCTTGATAGCCGAACGAGAAGCCGATATTTTTAAAGCCAGCGGCGAAGCCTCGTCCGCGCTTTAAGTATGGCGCTTCGCCGCTTGTTTTTTGGCGTTTGTTCTCCCAATCAAAGCGATCTCTCGCCGCTACGATACACTCTTCCACGCTGACCGGGCTGGGTGAAGGCGTGCCGACATTAAGCGTATCGCTGTCATGCAGAGCGTTCTTTAGGCGAATCTCAACGGGATCCATGTTGAGTTTTTCGGCGAGTTTGTTCATCTGCATTTCGGTCATGAACAAAGCTTGCGGCGCGCCGAATCCGCGAAAAGCCGCGCCCGGTACGTTATTGGTGTATACGCCATATACGTCTGCCTTGACGTTTTCGACGGCGTAAGGTCCTGTGCAGGTGACGGTGGTGTTGCCCAAGACTTTGTTGGTGGTGTACATGTAGGCGCCGCCGTCGCCGATGATCTCATTTTCCACAGCGACGAGTTTTCCATCTTTGGTCGCGCCCCATTTTGCGCGCAGCGTAACCGCATGGCGCTTCCCATGTCCGATGATCGATTCTTGCCGAGTCCAGATAAGGCGCACCGGCTGCTTTAATTTCCATGTTGCCAGAGCGAGGACGATCTGCACCGACATATCTTCGCGGCCCCCGAACGCGCCGCCGATGGCTGGATAGATCACGCGGATGTTGTCAACGGGAAGGTTTAGCGCATGCGCCACTTGATGTTGATCTTCGTGCGTCCACTGACCGCCGCATACAATGGCAATGCGTCCTTCATCGTCTATGTAGCTGAGTCCGGCTTCGGGCTGAAGATAGGCGTGTTCCTGTACGGGCGTGTGGTATTCGCCTTCGATGATCGCATCTGCTTTCTTAAAGGCAGCGTCCACGTCGCCTTTACGGATTTTGTAATGTACGCAGATGTTTGAATCTCCGATGTGTTCGTGGATGCGCGGCGCGTTCGGCTTCATCGCTTCTATCGGATCGGTCAAAACAGGAAGGTCTTCGTACTCTACCTCGATCAATTTGACCGCCGCAGCGGCTTCTGCTTCGGTATGCGCTACGACGGCGGCGATTTGGTCGCCGACGAAGCGGACGACGTCAGCGCCCGGTTTTGTGGAGCCGGGTCCGCACAATACGGGTTGATCTTGCCATTGCAAGCCGTACTCATTGACAGGCACATCTTTTGCCGTGTATATGGCAACTACGCCCGGCGCAGCTTGCGCTTGCTCTAGGTGGATTTGGGCGACGCGCGCATGAGGACGACCGGCGAAGAGCATTTTCATGTGCAGCATGCCCTCCATGCTAAAATCGCCGGAGTACGGAGCTGCGCCGGTGACTTTGCCGGGCGCGTCAATACGCGGGAATGATTTCCCGATGATTTGATGAACGGTCATTTTCTGTTATCTCTTATATCGTTTTGTCTTTATGCGAATCGGCGGCACGTCAGTCGGTCCATACGTTGAGGGCCCGACGAGTTTATTCAGATAGCCGAAGAAAATAGACATCAATCCGCTGATGGCAACCATGATGCCAAAAGCGAAGACCAAGTTAGCGGTTAAATTAACTTGCCTTTCGAGAAAGGCGAAAATCGGAGCGAGACCTTCCAACTGCCACAGCAACGGATGGATTTTGACGTAGCCCAGCCACTCAGGCGGCAGGGGCCAGCGTTGTTGCGCGCCAATTTGGACCAGCAACGCGGCGATAGCGTATGAAAGGGGCGGAATAAGGATCATAAAGAAGCAGCCGAAGCCTTTCATAATAGGATTGACGCCCTTGACGCGCGGCGGCGGCTCTTTATGGAATGTTTTTGAGTATTTACCCATGTGAAGCCTCCTTCAGCGACGCGGCCGCGTCTTCGACGGCTTGAACGATTTTGTAATAACCTGTGCATCGGCACAAGTTGCCAGTGATCGCCTGTTCGATTTCGTTCCGAGTGGGGTTTTCCTTTTCGTCTAACAGCATCGCCGCAGACATGAGGAAGCCCGGAATGCAATAGCCGCATTGCACTGCGCCATGTTTAACGAATGCTTCTTGGAGCGGATGTAATTTTTCTTGCGTTTGCGCGGCGCTCGCCATCGCCGGAGAGCGCTGTAAGCCCTCGATCGTCGCGATCTCTGCGCCATGCGCACGCGCCGCGGGGACAAGACATGCCATCACTGCTTTGCCGTCGAGATGAACGGTGCAGGCTCCGCATTCGCCTTCGGCGCAACCTTCCTTTGTGCCGGTTAAGCCAACGTCTTCGCGCAAGAAGCGCAAGAGCGTCTTCTCGCGCCCGCTTTTGAGCGAATACTTCTTTCCGTTAATTGTGGTCTCAATGGAATTGGATGCAGCGGTTTGCACGCTGAGCGGTTTTTCGTTGACTGGATGTTTATCCCATAACAAGACCGCGTCGGACGGCATGCCAGTTTGCTCTTGCCCGTCGCGGATGAGACGTAAACCACGCATGGCGCAAACGCGCGCCATCTCGCGCCGGTAGGCGGCGCTGCCGCGCACGTCGTCAATTGGTTTCGCGGCTTGCATCGTCAAATCGGCGGCTGTGGCGATGACTTCTTCAGTTAACTCCTTGCCGACGAGGTAACGCTCGGCTTCGGGCGCGTGGACGATGGTCGGGGCGACGGCTCCAAGCGTGATGGAAGCTGAGGTTATACGATTTGCGTCAAAGTCAAGCAGGAGCGTAGCGCTGACCAATGAGATCGCTTGCGCGCGACGCAGGGCAATTTTGAGATATGCGCCGCGTTGTGTTGTTTTCATGGCGGGGAAGGAAATGTCCACGAGCATTTCGTCCGCTTGCATGACGGTCTTGCGAACGCCGGTGTAAAAATCTTTGAGCGTGACTGTGCGCGAGCCGCTTGCCGACTGCAACGTGACGACAGCGCCGAGCGCCATCAGCGGGCTGATGGTATCGTTGGCAGGCGAAGCGGTAATGAGATTGCCGGCGATGGTGCCGCGATTGCGAATTTGCGGCGCGCCTACTTCCCATGCGGCGCGAGCGAGCGGGTAGGCGCGCTCGCGAATCAGTTGTGATTCGACGCAGTGATTGTGAGTGACGAGCGGACCTAGGTGGATGATGTCGTCTTCGTCAATGGCGATTGCGTCGAGGCGTGGGATGCGCGTAACGTCAATGATGGTTTCGATCCCTTTTCTGACGCCGCGCTCAAGTTCGAGGATCAAGTCGGTGCCGCCGGCGATGATGCGGGCGCGTTCCCCCTCGACTTGCTTGATGGTTAAAACTTCTTCGATTGATGTCGCATTAATGTAAGTGTTCCGCATGATATCCATAGATATGATCGCGAGGTAAAACTGCGCCTCGCGATCATTTAAATTGTTATTGTGTTTTAGCGGCGACTTCGACCCGCTTCTGGTAGGTCTCTACAGCCAGCCGCGCCAGCGTTGTGAGGTTGCGGATTGCGGCAGGGAGCGCTTCGACGTCGTTGAGCGATTGCTCTACGTTATCGAGCGCGCGCCCAACCTGTTCGTCAAGATCGAAGAATGCTGCGTCAAATTGGTACAGCGCTTCGAGCTCTTTTTCGTTAATCTTGACCGCGTCAAAAAAGCCGGAGTATCCGCGCGGCGCGCGGCTGATCTTGTCGCTGAAAGTTTGCAGCTTGATGACTGCTTTTTCCATATCGTCCACGAATTCGATCTTGCCTGCTGCAACGAGGTCGGTTTGCAATTGCGAGGCGCGCTTATACTGCTCGTCGAAGCGTCGTGCGACTGCGTCGCGCAGAAGTTTGTCCGCATCGCGGCGGCTTTGCCGCTCGATGTACCCGCTGAAGCCGGGGATGTTCGACGCTAGTTTCTTGATGGGGTCTTGCATGCTGCTTACTTTTTGAAAGAAATCGTCCATGTGAGCCTCCGTAAGGTATATACGCGGTTGGGCGCGAAATGTCGCATAAACCCATTATAATCAAGAATAGTCGATTCAAGTGCGTTGGGTTTAATCCTCGCGCGCGGTCGTTCAAAAAATATATTAATGGAGAATTGTCATGTCAACCGATATTCAGGCGCTGTTGGGCGATAAAACGGAATTGCTTTTAGGCTTCAATTCCCCGAAGATTTCAAAGGACAGGCTGTATGTCCCGGAGTCCGATTCGGTGGATCGTCATTTCGGTCAATCGGATCGCAACAGCCGCGTCCTCCGTAATTTGCAGTGGATTCATAATTCGGGTCGCTTGGGCGGGACGGGGTATGTCTCTATCTTGCCGGTGGATCAGGGCGTCGAACATTCGGGAGGAGCCAGTTTTACGAAGAACCCCGACTATTTTGATCCCGAAAATATTGTCAAATTAGCGATGGAAGGCGGCTGTAACGCCGTCGCTTCGACCTTTGGCGTTCTTGGGATGATCTCTCGCAAATACGCGCATAAAATTCCGCTCATCGTCAAGATCAATCACAACGAATTATTGACGTACCCGAACAGTTTTGAGCAGATTATGTTTGGCACAGTGGAGCAGGCGTACGATATGGGCGCGGCGGCGATCGGAGCGACGATCTACTTTGGCTCGGACGATTCACATCGTGAATTAATCGAGATCGCGCAAGCCTTCGCTCTCGCGCACGAACTCGGCATGGCGACAGTGCTGTGGTGCTACTTGCGCAATAAAGCCTTTAAAGCCGATAAAGATTATCATGCGTCGGCAGATTTGACCGGGCAGGCGAATCACATTGGCGTTACGATCGAAGCGGATATTATCAAGCAGAAGCTTCCCGAAAACGACGGCGGCTATCTGGCGCTTAACAAAGACGGCGTCTCGTTTGGGAAATTCGATAAACGCATGTATGCCGAATTGCTCAGCGACCATCCTATTGATCTGTGCCGCTACCAAGTGGCGAATTGCTACATGGGGCGCGTTGGGCTGATTAATAGCGGCGGCGCTTCGGGGCAGAACGATTTTGCCGACGCCGCAACGACGGCTGTGATCAACAAGCGCGCCGGCGGCATGGGGCTAATCTCCGGGCGGAAAGCCTTCCAGCGTCCGATGGCAGAGGGCGTAAAGTTGTTGAATACGATTCAAGACGTTTATTTGGACGAGACGATTACAGTAGCGTAGTTAAGCGAACGGGAGCGGCATCGCGCCGCTCCCGTAAATTTCTCGAGATTGCGCTCGAGTTTAATGTTCGTAGTCGCCGGAGGCTTCCGGTTGGTAGAGTATTTTCTTGATCAGTAAATTTCGTTTGCCCGCTGGGACTTCCCACTCGAAAGTGTCGCCGACCTCGTACCCAAGCATGGCAGTTCCAATGGGCGCCAAAATAGAGACCTTCCCTTCGCGGACGTTGGCGTCCTCTGGAAAGACGAGCGTATAGATTTCCTGTTCTTGCGTGTCGAGGTCTTCAATACAAACGGTAGAATTCATGGTGACGACGTCGTTTGGAATATCTTTAGGCGCGACTACATCGGCGCGGTTGAGTTCTATCTTAAGTTTTTCAAGATATTCGCTTTTGCGATAATCGGTAGCCTGCGCGTCTAAGAGCAGTTTCTGTAGACGCTCAAGGTCGAGTTGCGTGATTTGAATAAGTTTGTCGCTCATGCCCTTTTATCTCCTGCGTATAGTGTGTAAAAATACAGGCGTGCCTTAATGGTAGCACATAATCCGATTTAGTGCAGTTGCTTTGTCGCCCGGCGCGCCGACGAAACGTCGGTGGGCGACTGTCGCTGTAAGGTATAATCCTTACGGACGGATTATAACGCCGACCCTGAAAGCCTCTTATGCCTCAATCCGATCAAGGCGTCGCTGGCAATCGTTACACCGTCGTTCCGCGCACGGCGATCTTTTTACGTCGAGGCGACGCGTATCTTCTGCTTAAAGGCGCGTCGACAAAGCGTCTGTGGGCGAACAAGTACAACGGACTTGGCGGTCATGTGGAGCGGGGAGAAGATGCGCGCTCTTCGGCGAAGCGCGAATTGCTTGAGGAAACCGGGCTCGTCGCCGATCTGTGGTTGTGTGGAACCGTCATTGTGGATGCGGGCGAAACGGGAGTTTGCTTGTTCGTCTTTAGCGGCGAGGCGCTTGGCGGCGAGTTGAACGCTTCGAGAGAAGGCGCAGCGGCATGGGTTGAATTTCAAAACGTTCGAGAATTAGATGCGGTGGAGGATTTGCCGATATTGTTGGAGCGAATTCACGGCATGAAACGAGGCGATGCGCCCTTTAGCGCGCGCTCGCGCTACAATGAATACGGCAGGTTGGTTGTAACGTTTTCCGATTGAAACATCCTTCTCGAAAAACATCAGCGCTTTTTCTCGTAAAATACTAAAAGCGTGTTCCCATATTTGCGCCGATCGAACTCTTCAAGGTTCGTGAGCGCAAATTCTCTTTTAAATTTGTACTCACGCGGCGCGATTTGAACGATGACCCAGCCTCCGTCGGCGACCCACTCGATGTGATCGTCAACAAGTTCCAACGCGTGACTCCACATGTCTTTGTATTGCGGTGGGGCGATGTAGATATAGTCAAATTCCCGCTCGGGTGCGGCGGCGAGATATTGAAATGCATCTGCGCGACGGATTTCGGCTTGTGACTCGAATTTGCAATGCGTGACATTGAATTTAATCGCTTCGATGGACGCGCGGCTCGAATCGGTGAAACGAACGGATATCGCTCCGCGACTCAGCGCTTCGATCCCGACCGCGCCGGTGCCTGCGAATAAATCCCACCAATTGGAATCGGCGACATCGCCCGCTAGGATATTGAATAGGGCTTCTTTAACGCGATCGGTGATGGGGCGGGTCGTGTCGCCTGCTACCGATTTCAGCTTTCGTCCTTTGGCTTTTCCGGCAATGACTCGTAGACTCATGGGACTTGTTTTACCTCGCAAAAGACCGCGTTTCCGCGGCGGATCTGAATAATTGTCGGCGCGTCTCTAAACGCGGAGCGATCGCCGTTAGCGCGTGTGCTGACCAGGACGTAATCGCCGTGCGCCGCTCGTTGCGTTGTGTTGCGCGTATCATGAACGGTCGTGTTTTTTCCAGCGTAATAGGCGGCGATATAGGCTTCTCGCGGCACGAAGACGTTTGCCGGTTGATCTAAATTTGTATCTAATGTTTCCAGCGCTTCTTTATAACAAGTGAGCCAATATTCCGTTTCGTAAACGCGAAAAACTCCGCTTACGCCGCCGACGAACGAGTTGTAATAGGCGTATTCGTAAGGATGCAATCGAATAATGCCGCTTAGTCCGGGCAAAATAGCAAGAGCGACGAGAACTGCGCGTAGCCAGAAAGCTGAAGATGTCGCGCTCGAAAATTTATCAAGCAGCGCTTCAAAAGCAAAACCGATGCAAATAAATACCGGCGGCAGTATGAATAAGAAGTGCCTTGCGCCGTCGTATATAGCAGGGCGACGGATGAAGACATAGGCTATTAAGGCAACGAACCATCCGAGCGTCAATGTCAGCGCGGCAAATTCTTTTGGCTTCCGTCTAAGTTTCCAAAAGCCGAGCGCGGCTCCGACGGCGAATAAGAGCCAGGTCGGTTCTGTGAGCGTTGACCATAACATGAAGGGCAGATAGCGGCGCGGCATGTTATTGGCGCGGAAGATCTCGCCGTTGAACAATACAGCCAGTTGCGTTGGGTTATTAGACATGAAGCGCAGGGTTTGGAATATCCTCGCGAATGGGCTTTCCCAGAGATAGGGCCATGTGACGAACATCACTGCGATTGCGATTAAAGCGTAAGCTGCAAGCGGTCGAAGCAAACCCTTCAAGTTTTTACGGTTGCCGATCAATGCATATGCGACGACTAACATTCCCGCCAATGGGCCTAAAATGCGAATTGAGGTTGCGATTCCTAAGCAGACTGCGGCTGCGGTAATTTTCCATGGATTGCTTTTGCCCGCTTCAATATTGTCTGCTAATTCGAAGCCCAAACAAACCGAAGCAAGAAAGAAAACTAAAAAAGGCGGATCTTTCGGATTGATGAAGGCGTGTCCCCATAATAAAGGCTGGTAAGAGAAAAAGGCAGTCGCGGCGAGCGCGGCGGAGGGTTTCATCCAGCGTGTCATAAGGCGATAGATGAAATAAACTCCAAGTTGGAAGAAAAGAAAATTAACGAGATGCCAAGCCGAGGCGGAGTCAGAACCGAACGCTTCCAAACCGTAGACAAAATTCCGCGCAAGGAAAAGATAAGCGGCTCCACGCGTCTTGTGGTCTTCTGCGCTGGGTCCGTAGGAGTTTTCAAGGTCGAAATTCCCGCTGAACCATTCGCGCGGCGAGTAAGCGTAGCCGAGCGCGTCAGCGTAATCGTAGAAGAGCGGTTCGTCCCATGAGAGTCCGTAATGGTGAAATGTGAGCAAGCCGATCAAAATATTTACGGCGAGCAATAGGTAGATCGGTTTTTGAAATGTTTTGGCAAGAACGGATTTCATGTCAAGGCGGCGCCGGCGACATCGAAGGCTTTTATCTTCGCTTTTGCAGACGGGCTGTTCGAGTATTCGCTGTCGAGTAAACCCCAGATCATCGAGTCGCTCCAGCCGTCCAGAAATGGAGTCTTTGCGCGGAGCGTGCCTTCGTGCGTGAAACCGAGTTTGCGCGGCACTGCGGCGGAGGCGTGATTGCGCGGATCGCAATGAATTTCGATGCGATGAACGCGAATGATCTCGAACGCCGCTTTGACCAACGCGGCGGCTGATTCGACAGCAAACCCTTGTTTAATAAAATCTCGATGAATCCAATATCCGGTCTCAAGTTGTTTCTCGTTGAGCCTCGTGTGCAGTCCCGTTCCGCCCAGCAAGCGCGTTTCTTCGCGGTTGAAGATCCCGTAGACATAGTCTTGCTGCATGTCGAAACTGCCGCGGAAGCGTAAGACTCGTTTTACTTTCTCTTCGAATGGTTCGGGTTCGTTGTGCGCCCACGATATCCACGGCTTGAGATGTTCGACGCTGTCGCGCACCGAGTCGGCGAGCAGTTGCGCATCTGACGGTTGATAGCAGCGTATAACCAACCTTTCCGTTTCGATGCGATAGGCTGAGTTGACGATCTTTGAGTCGTTCATGGCTGATTGCTTGCCTTCTTCGTTTCGGTCATTGAGATTCGCGCAACTTCTTTTCTTTTAAGCGGCGTTCCTGCCGTTCTTTTGCCTGAGCCAGTTTGAGTCGTTCCGCTTCGGTTTCCGCTTCTAACTGCGGAATGTCTGTCGGCTTGCCGCTGTCGTCCAACGCCACATAGACGAGATAGGCTGTGTTCGTGTGCGAGCGTTCGCGAGTGACGGGATTTTCGGCGAGCACGTCCACTTTGGCTTCCATCGAGGTGCGTCCGGTGTAGGTCACTTCGGCGTTTAAGGTGACGAGATCGCCGATCTTGATGGGTTCGCGGAAGGTCATCGAATCGATCGCGACGGTTACGACTTTGCGCTGTGCGTGGCGCATGCAGGCGAGCGCGCCGGCTTCGTCTACGAGTTTCATAATCCAGCCGCCATGTACATTGCCGAGCAAATTGGCGTGCTCGAGGTGCATCAATTGCGAAAGCGTTACGCGCGAGGCGCTGATGGGTTTAGTGGGAGGCGTCATAGTCGCCAATTATATCCCCCAATTGCAACTTGAAGCGCTGGGTGAGATCGCCGAACAATTAATCCATATCGGGACGAAGATCGCCGCTGTCGAGTGTGTGCAACCTTTCGGGTTCGTCTGAGAGCACGTCAATCAGACTGTGCGATAAATCTTGCATCATCGGCGCAAGCGGAACGAGCGCCGGAGTCGCGATGCGCGCTGGCGGCGGCGGTGGATTCTGGCGCGGTTTCGATGCATCATCCACGCGTTTGCGGACGATACGCGGATCGCTGGTGAGCGCGCCGACGAAGTAACCCATTACAGAATAGACTTCGCGCTGGGGCGTCGCCCATCCGATCCATTCGCCGAGGCGGTTGTAAAGATAGGGGTACACCAGAAAGGCTTCAGCGTCTCCTCGCGAAGTATAAATTGGAATAATGCGGTTCGTAGTAGATTGCGCCATATGATTAGTCTACGTCATTATACGTCCAGTAGCGGTTTACGAAGAAGTTCCAAAGCATTACAATTCCGATAGCCAGCGCCAGGGTGGCATTCTTCGCCAGCGCATCGGGAGGCAGCGATGCGAATGCGCGCGCGCCCGTAAATAGATTTTCCAACGGCGGCTCGATGAAGTGAAGGATTGGCACGCGGATGGCGATGCCGATCGCGTTCACAACGAAGAACATCCCCAATTGCTGAAGGATGTGCCTCGATCTTGATTCGGGATATGTCCAGTAGCGGTTGCCGATGAAGTTATTGATCACCGCGCAGATAAACGAAATTGTCCCCGCGTAGACCAGCGACATGGAAAAGAAACGCGTGAGCAGATTCATAACGCCGAAATCCACTGCGGAGCCGGCGGCGCCTACTGCGGCAAATTTGAGGAATCGCGTCCGTTCTCGATTATCTACAATGATCATTCGACCCCGAGTTTTTCTTTGAAATAAGGAACGGTCTTCTTAATGCCTTCGTCTAACGAGGCGCGCGGCTCCCATTTTAAGATATTCCTAGCGCGTGTAATATCCGGTTGACGCTGTTGCGGATCGCGCGCGCTGCGCGCATTTTCGACGAAAACGATTCCGCTTTTGTTGCCGGTGATGCGATTGATCGCTTCGGCAAATTGTAGGAGGCTGATCTCGTGTTGACTGCCAATATTGACGGGAAGATGTTCGTCTGAATAGAGCAGTTTTACGATGCCGTCTATTAAATCGTCCACGTAGCAGAATGAACGCGTCTGGCTGCCGTCGCCGTAGACGGTCAGCGGTTGACCGAGCAACGCTTGCTTGAGTAGATTCGGCAGCGCGCGCCCATCCTCCAAGTCCATGCGCGGACCGTAGGTATTGAAGATGCGCACGATGCGCGTGTCTACGCGATGATAGCGGTAATACGCCATCGTAATCGACTCGGCAAAACGCTTCGCTTCGTCGTAGACGGCGCGTGGACCGACCGGATCTACATTGCCGCTGTAATCTTCGGTTTGCGGATGCACGAGCGGGTCGCCGTAAATTTCGCTGGTGGAGGCGAGCAAGAAGCGGGCTTCGTTGGCTTTTGCCACGCCGAGGCAATTATGTGTGCCGAGCGCGCCGGCTTTCATCGTTTGAATCGGCAGGTTGAAATATCCTGCCGGCGATTGCGGGTTTGGGCTGGCGGGCGATGCAAAATGTAAGACCGCGTCCACTTTGCCCGGTACGAAAATGTAGTGCGAAACGTCATGCCTGTAGAACGAAAACCGTTCGTTCCCCATCAAATGAGCGATGTTCTGCGGGTTGCCGGTGATGAAATTATCCAGTCCGACGATCTCATGTCCGTCGGCGAGCAGGCGATCGCTTAGATGCGAGCCGAGAAAGCCCGCGACTCCGGTGATTAAAATACGCATGTTTTATCTCCAATCAATTTTAGTGATCAATCCATCGCCCGTTACTTGAAACGCTTGCCGGTTGCCGGCGTCTATCAGCCAGAGGTTGCCTTGATACACGACGGCGATGAAATAGCCGCTTTGCCCATTGATTTGACCCGGCGCCCAGACGAGATTCTGCGGCTCAAGCCCGGGCGCGTCGTTCGGCGGAAAGATCGTCTGCCGATTGGAGCCGTCGCGATCCATTACGAGGACGCGATAGCGGCTGCTTTCGCTTTGTTCCGGGAAGATGGCTTGTAAATAGGCGACTTGATATTGCCGTTCGCGCGAATTGGGGCGCGAAGGCGACGCGCTAGGGTAGGCGAACATCCCGCTGTGTTGTGCGATCGTCATCGTCGCCTTGTTTTCGAACGAGAACGCGTTCAAGTCGAAGAAGGGCGAATCCTCGGCGCTTACCAACGTAGATGGAGACGCATGAGCGGTAAAGTAGAGCGTTTTGCTGTCCGCGCCCCAAGTCAGCGATGGCAGCCACGCCCAATCGCTATGAGTGTTAAGGGGAACGATGTCAATCAAAGGCTTAAAGGCTTTGCCGTCGAGGTCTACGGTCCCGATTCCGTCGGGGCGGGCGTAGGCAAGCCGTCCGTCGGGAGCGAACGTGAAAATCGTTCCCCACCAGCCGTAGACGCCTCCTGTGCTGGCGTCTACTATCTTTTTCTTCTCGCCGCTGGATATGCTGTAGCGGTATAGATCGTTATTCGCCTGCCAGCCCGGCGCGGTGACGCGCGGCTCGACGGTGGAATAGGCGATAGAACTTGTTCCGGGAATCCAATCGGCAAAGTGGACGACGTTCGTAACGCCGGTGAAAAAGGGTTTGCTGCCGGGGTTTGTGCGCACAGCCCAGAGCGCGTTAATCTCTTTATCCGCCGGCTTGGCAGACTTGCGCGTGTAGATGAGATAATCGCCGCGCGGCGAGAGCCTAAAGATGCGCCCATCGAGATCGCCGGTAGCGACCAACAAGATGCGGTTTGCGGTAGAAGCGTCTATCACCCAAGCGTTGCCGCCGGCGATATAAGCGAGTTTGCCCGGAATCGACAAAGGCACGAAAGATGATTGCGCGCCGATCATGGCGATCTCAGGAAGCGCTTCCTGCAAGTCAATTGTTTTCACGATGGATTTGCTGAGTTCCACGCCGTCTTCAAGCACGCGCCGATAGGTAATTTCTTTCAAACCGTTGACGCCCGCCTGCACGAGCCGCGTTTCGCCTTCTGGCAGCGATTCGTTGCGCACAATCTGCTTCTCAAATGGAACGACCTGTTCCTCCGTTTCGAATAACTCTTGTACGCGCGTAATCTTGATCGCATCGTCGGCATTCAGCACGGTATAGAGCGGAGGTTCTACGCGATCGAGCGCGCCCAGCGTGATTTTCGCGGACTGCAACGCTTGTTGCACGGTGCTTCCCGCTGCAATCGTAATAGTTCGCGTCGCTGCGTCCGCCGTAACGCTGATCGTAATATTCGCGTCGGCAAGTTGCGGCGAACGGCAAGCCGCTAGCGCGAAGAGCGCCGCTAACAACCATAGCAGTTGAAAAGGTGAGAAGAAGCGCGATCGTGCGGCAGGAATTGTTTGAATCATTGGCGCAATGCGGGTGGTGTATAATCCCGTCGTTATCGGATTCGCCCGCTGATGGTCATGACTCCGTCTGCGATTGAAATTGATTCGACTCGTAAGCCGGTCAATACCGGACCGAATGCGCCGGTATAGGCTTCTTCAATCGCCGCCGTGAGCGCTTCGCTGACGCCTTGCGGCGCAGAGAATGGACCGAAGTCGGCTGATGCAATTTCGATTTTCGGCTTACCGTTTCCGTCTACGCTGACGTTGACGATTACGCCGATATTGGCGGCGAAGATGCCTTGTTGCGTCTTTCCGTAAATCTGTATCTGCCCGTCGCGCAGATACGCTTGCGGATCGGCAATCAGCGGTTTATTGTCTTGCTGCAGGTTGGGGTCGTTTTGTAGCCGCGCCGCAAGGTACGAAGTCAGTTGTTGTTCGGTGATGGCGATGGTCACTACGCCGCTCTGCAAGCCGTCTTCAAACGCTTTTTTAACGCTGTCTTTCAAGTTTTGAACGTCTTCCGTAG
>BQMV01000137.1 GCA_022181005.1 Anaerolineaceae bacterium
GCGTGAGCGCGTTGGTCTTATCCGACTCATGCACAAGATGGTAACGCTGTTCGATCGCCGAAACGGTGAGCGTGCTCCGTTTCACTGCGACAGTTTGAGGGTCGCGCATTAAGCGGTCTGCCAATTTGCGAATCCGCGCGGGCATGGTGGCGCTGAATAACGCGGTCTGCCTCTCCACGGGAGTCGTCGCAAGTATCTTTTCCACCTCTTCCACGAATCCCATGTTGAGCATTTCATCCGCTTCGTCAAGCACAACAGTTTTGATGTCATTCAAAACCAACACTTTGCGTTCAAGCAGGTCGTTCAAACGTCCCGGTGTGCCGACCACAACATCCACACCGCGCTTGAGGCTGTTAATCTGCGGGCCATACGGCTGACCGCCATACACAGCCAGCACGCGGACATGCAAATGCTTGCCGTATTCGTTCAACGAATTGGCAACTTGCAACGCGAGTTCGCGCGTAGGGGCAAGGACTAACGCTTGAGGGTTTTTTTGCTTTTGGAAATTTTGCAGAATGGGGAGCGCGAACGCGGCGGTCTTGCCTGTGCCCGTCTGCGCCTGCCCGATCACATCTACCCCCGTGAGCATGACCGGAATCAACGCGGCTTGGATCGGCGTCGGCGTCGAATAGCCGAGTTCGGTGATCGCCTGCATGATCTCGTCACGCAGGTTTAGAGAAGTAAATTCGGTTGTCATCGTTTTCCTTTAGTCTGATAGTCGTTAGTCAGATGGCTGGATGGTCGGCAGGCGGTTAGTCTGGACTATCAGACTACAAGACGAACCAACTGCGCGACCAGGTTTTGACGACTCCGTTTCACTTCCTTCTTGCAAATCAAGCCTTCCTTTTCAGGTCGGCTTACCCAACAAAAAAGCCCGACACACGTTCATCGGGCGTTCGTTCGGAGGATCAAAACAATTCCCAGATTAAGTACAGCGGCGAGAGTATACCACAAAATTAAGAGGCTGCCGTTTATAGAAAGCATCCAACTATCGAACGCGCTTATAACCATGTCGTCTTCCAAAGCGCTTCGCAAGAATAACACGCAATAGTTTTGTTAGGCACTCCCTAATCGCAGAAGCGCGACAAAAATTCTCAAGTGGAATATAATCCTAGTCGTTATGGACTCCGCCTTTAGCCAGATTTTCACGATTCTCACCGAGCCTGCCGGTAGTTTAATCTATCATCTCATCTTGGTGTTTTCAATCGCGAGCGCATTTCAGGCGGCGTTCATTCATTGGCGCGCAAACGAATTCCCTCAAACTCGCCGCATGATAACGGGTTTGAGCGTGTTGCTCCTCGCGCAGATCGCGCTGTTCGCCGCAGGCGGCGTTGGGCGACAAGGGCTGCTTAATCTTCCGTTGATCCTGCCTCCGTTAGATCGCGCGCTTACGCTTTTTTCGCTTCTGTGGATTCTCTGGCTGTGGAACTTTCCCGAACCCAGCCGCGCCGCCGACGCCGTGATCGGACTGTTAAGCGCGTTTATCTTTGCCGGCTTGGCGCTCGCGTTCGTTTCGTACGCGCAAGACCCAGCGCGCCTTCCATATAATGAAACGCTCGACGACGGCATCTGGCAGTTAGCCAGCATTGCAACAGCCGTTTTTGGATTGCTCCTGCTTGCGTTGCGTCGCCCAAATGGATGGGGGTATGGGCTAGCCGTTCTAACGCTCGCTTTCGCCGGGCACTTGACGCACATGATTCTGGGACGGCTCGACGGAAATTTTCCCGGCGCTGTGCGGCTCGCTTATTTAGCGGCGTTTCCTATGTTAATGACATTGCCGCAACGCTTTCCGACTCCTACGGCGATTCCCGCTTCGGTCAGACAAGACACATCGCCTGAAGAACGCCGGCGGTACAGCGCCGACCCAAAAACATTTCATGCGTTACTGGGGTTGGCAGGCGAATCGAACGCCGACAAACTGAGTCAGGCGATCGCGCGCGCCGTCGCTCAAACGATGCTTGCGGATTTATGCTTTTTAATCTACCTGACCGACAACAAGAACCAATTGCAAATCGCCAGCGGTTACGATCTCATTCGGGAAGAGGCTTTGGAAGGCGGCAGTTTAAATAAAAGCATGATGCCGATGCTGGCAAACTCGCTCCAGCGCGGACGCCCCATGCGCTTGCCCTCCAGCAGCACCTCCGCCGACATCAAAGGGCTGGGCGATCTGTTGGGCTTAACCAACCCCGGTCATATTTTAAGCGTGCCGATCGTTACGCCGGAAAAAGATTCGCTTGGCGGCGTATTGCTTTTATCGCCATATTCGAATCGGCTATGGAGCGCGGAGGATCAAGCGTTTCTCTCGAATATCGCGGTTTCGCTTGTGCCGATCATTCAGCGCGGACAGAAGATGATCTCGCTGGAACAAAAAGGCGAGCAGACGCGCCAAGCCCTCGACGTGGCACAAGAGCGTATGAGCCTCCTTGAGCGGCAGAACCAGGACCTGCATAAGCAAATTGACGCAATTCGCGCCGACGCACAAGAAGGCTTGGCGCAAGCCGCAAACTTGGCAGAGATTACCCGCATGCAGGAAGAAACGCATAAAGCGCTTGACCAACTTAAAAAAGAGAATGAGGAACTGCGCAAAGGAAAAGGAAAAACAACCGCCTCGGGACAGTTCGAAAGCGAACTGCGCCTGACGCTTAAAGAAGTCGCTCAATTGCAAAATCAACTGGCGGAAGCGAACATGCGCATGATCGAACTGGAAAAAGGGACGGCGTCTGCGCAAGCGGTGGAACAGGCTGAGGTTATCGCTTCGATCTCGCAAGAACTTCGCCAGCCGATGTCGTCTATCGTTGGCTATACTGACCTGCTGTTAGGCGAATCGGTGGGCATCCTCGGCTCATTACAACGAAAATTTGTCGAGCGGATCAAATCGTCCACTGAACGGATCGGAAATTTAGTGAATGACTTAATCCAAGTTAACACGTTTGAGGCGGGTCTGCGCAAATTGAAACCCGAAGCGACGGACTTGAATTCGATCATTGACAATGCCATGTCGTATACGAGCAATCAACTGCGAGAGAAAAACATATCGCTTTTGCTCGACCTGCCGAAGAATCTAGAGTCTATCCATGTAGATCGCGACGCGCTTCAACAGATTCTGATCCATCTCTTGCAAAATGCGGGCTCCGCCTGTTCGGTCGAAGGGACGGTCCGCCTGCATGTGGAGATGCGTTTAGAGGAGGGAACCGAGTACGTTCTGATTCAGGTTTCCGATACGGGCGGCGGCATTCCTTCCGAAGATATTGGGCGCGTTTTCACGCGCCTCTATCGCGCAGACAATGTTTTAATTCAAGGCGTGGGCGATACAGGCGTTGGGCTGTCTATCGCAAAACGATTGACTGAAGCGCAAAAGGGACGCATTTGGGTCGAAACACAAGCCGGCGTCGGCTCCACCTTCAGCGTTTTATTGCCCAACTTGCGGAACCTTACGCTGCACGCTCCGAGGAAGTAACTGATGCAGGTTTTGAAACAAGCAGGGGGCGGTTTAATCGTAGCAATCATTTCTATCATTCTGGTGATCGGGGGAATATCGTTGGCGCTCGCCGAATCCGCTCCACCCGCGCAGCCTGTCGCAACCGCATCTGCCTCGCTAACGCCGCTGCCGATATTTCCCAGCGATACTTTCGCGCCGACTGCCACACTGTTTATTGCGGTCACTGAAACATCCACAGCGACGCTTGCCGCGCCGGCAACCTCCGCGCCGCCGTTTATTTGCATCCCCCCTAACGGATGGATTCCGATCGTCGTCGCCGCCGGCGATACGATCTATACGTTGTCGCAACGCTACAAAGTCAGCGAAGATACGCTTAAAAACGGAAACTGCCTGCCCTCGTATGAAGTTCAAGCGGGCGGCATATTGTACGCGCCTCTCATCGCCGCCACCGCCCCGCCGATCGTTTGCGGTCCGCCCGCCGCTTGGGTCAAAGCCTACACAGTGCAACCGGGCGATAACCTTTTCCGCATCTCGTTGGCGTATCGAATCTCCGTGGCGCAACTGCAAGCCGCGAACTGCATGGGAACGTCCACTCTTATTTATACGAATCAGCGCCTATGGGTTCCAAATGTTCCTACTAGCACGCCATTGCCCGCCGCAACGCTCATATTCCCTTCTTCAACGGCTTCGTTCACTCCTATAACGCCCGCTTTCACCTTTCCTCCGCCCGCTAGCGCAACCTCCGCCGCTACGAACACGCCCCTCGTCACGACAACCGACTCGCCGGCGCCGACGATTGTAAATAGTCCCACTGTCACCCCGGCGCCTCAGTTTACGCCTTCAATCACGCCCTTTCCTTCGCCAACGCCGTCGAAGCAATGAAGAAATTAATACGCATCTTTCTACTGGCGAGTTTTGCGCTGGCGGGTTGTGGAATCGATCATCAACCTACTCTGTCGTATGCGTTTGTGACAGACGCTCCAAGCGCATCCGCTACGCCGACTCCGTTCCAGCCGGTATTGTGGACTCAAACGCCAACGCCTCTTTCAACCCTGCCAACTGCTTCACTCGCAATGCTCGTTCATACAGAGACCCCAACCCTAACGCCCGCTCATACGGAAACCCCAACCCCCGACGCAAATCTACTCATCAATACCGTTGCGCCTGTCCCAACTTTTGACAGCCAAGTCCTTAATAACGGACAAGATACTGTTAATTTTCTACTCATCGGTTCGGATCGGCGCTCCTCCACCGGCTCTACGCGCACCGATACGATGGTGATCGCTATTCTACGCCCAAGCGAAGGACAGGTCTCGCTGATTTCCGTTCCGCGCGATCTGTGGGTTTCGATCCCCGGCTTTGAGAATAACCGCATCAACACCGCGTATCAAGTCGGCGTTTCATCGGGTTACCTCGGCGGCGGTCCGGCGCTCCTCGAAGAGACTATTTTGTACAACCTCGGCATTCGCATTGACCATACCGCCATGGTGGATTTCAACGGCTTCCGCAAAATCGTTGATACGTTGGGCGGCGTGGATGTGCCGGTCTCATGTTCGTACACTGATTGGATGTTAATTGACCCGAGTTACGATCCGCAGAATGAAGATAACTGGTATTTACACACGGTCAACTCCGGCGTAGTGCACATGAACGGCGACCTCGCGCTCTGGTATGCGCGCTCGCGGCAAAAGTCTAGCGATTTCGACCGCGGCAGGCGACAGCAGGAAGTATTGCGCGCTTTGTTTGCGCAAGCCTTACAAACCGGCACGTTAGCGCGCCTGCCTGAGTTATATAATAATTTGAACGATTCCATCGAAACGGATTTAAAATTGGGCGATCTTCTTCAGCTTGCGCGCTACGCGCCCAAAATGACCAACGCCGATATTCGCAGTTATTACATTCGCCCGCCCGTCGTGTATTCATGGATCACGGACGGCGGAGCGTATGTGCTTTCACCAAATCAAGAACTGCTTTCGCCGATGATCGCCGAGGCATTATCGCCGTCTGCGCACAGCGTGGAACGCCAATCCATCGTCATCGAAGTTATGAACGGCACGCGCATCGCCAATTTAGAGACGCTCGCAGCGACGCGACTCAACTACGCCGGCTACGAAACTCGCATCGTCCCTCCCGAGCGGCAAGATTACGCCCACTCCGTATTAATTGACAAGACCGCTGTGCAAGATCGTAATTTCAGCGACCCCATCTTCAACGCGTTGGGAATCGCGCCCAGCAGCTTGATCTCCGCGCCCGAACCCGCAAGCGTCGCATCTTATTTGCTGATTCTTGGAAGCGATTACCAACCATGCTTCCACCCTGAAACGCTGGAAAACTAATTATGCCTTTTTAGCCGCCCGCGATCTTAACCTGATATCCCAGCGCGGATAACAATCCCGCAATCTGCTTGCGGTGTTCGCCTTGAATTTCAATCGTCCCATCTTTGACGGTCCCACCTGCGCCGCATTCTTGCTTAATCCGCTTTGTCAACGACTTTAGCTCCTCAGCCGACAGCGTCAAATTCTTTATGAGCGTCACGGCTTTCCCGCCGCGCCCGGACGATTCGCGATGCAAGTAAACAGTCTGTTGGCGCGAAGAAACGATTCCGTCTCCCTTCGCGGGAGGAGGCGGCTGCGCCTTCCGCGCATCGCCTCGTTCTGAAGACCAGACGGTTTTATGACTCGACATCGGCATTTCCGATTGTAATATAAACGTTATCGCGCGGCAAATATTCGTCGTTGACACAGCCCTCTTTCCCGACTAAACTACACGAAAACAGGAGCCGCCATGCCTGAAAATTTAACCTCACACCTAGATCAGAATACGACGATCGCCGCCGCGATTAATGCGTGGGAGATGTACCTCGCAGATCAAGGACGTTCACCGAACACGATTAAAGCTTTCCGATCAGACGTACGCCTGCTGGTCAACTTCCTACCTGACGATACGACGTTGAGCAAAGTAACAACCAAAGAGCTCGCTCGTTTCTTTGAATGGATGGAAAATGAGCGCGAGGTAGCATGCAGCCCAAAGACGCTGGCGCGGCGCATTACTTCCGTCAAGTCGTTATTCCGTTGGCTGCATCAATTTGGCGCAATCGTCGTAGACCCTGCCGAGAAGATCGCGCAACGATCTGTGATCAGCCCCGTCCCGATGGTGTTGGCTCGCGAAGAGTATGAGCGGGCGTTGCTTGTTGCCGATCGCCGCCGCCGCGCCGCCAAGCCCGACGCTCGCTTGTATACGTTGGCGTATCTGCTTCTTTCCACCGGCGTTAAGAAGAGCGAAACGCTCGGAATCGAGATCGAGCATCTCGAATTGGATGCGCCCGGCGAACCGCGGGTTTTCATCAAATATGCTTCGCTGGCGAATCGCTATAAAGAGCGCAAAATCACGCTTCCTCAAGATTGGCTTCCCGCGTACGAGGAGTATCTCGCCCAATATAAGCCGGAAACAAAACTTTTTCCGTGGTCGCCGCGCCGGTTGGAATACCTACTCGAAGACCTCAGCGCGGAAGCGGGGCTGACAAAACGTATTTCCTTTGACATGTGCCGCTGGACATGCGCGCTCAACGATTATCGCGCCGGTATGGAACCGGATGCGATTCGCCAGAAACTTGGCGTGTCGAAAATCCAATGGCGCGAACTGTTCAATAAGTTGAGAATCCTGGCGGAAAAAGAAGAGTGATCGGTTAACGTCTCGTCAGCGAGAAATAGAGCGCTTGCCGCGTCGATGCGGTCAAGCGAAACGGGTGCGCCGGGCGGTAGCCGGGCGCCCATGCAATAACGCCGCCCGCGCATAGGAGGGGCCAGCGCGCGCGCGCGCGTTGAGGCAACTTTACATTCACGAAGAAATCGGAAAGTTTAATAGAATCGCCGTTCATGCCGAGCGGCGTGAAACGGTCGCCGCCTTGTCGCGCGCGCAACGTGAGCGTGCCAGAAATTTGCTCCGCGTCCAGCCAGGCTTGAAACGGGTCTTTGTTCGACTTTGCCGCTTCTACGGCAAGCGACGCGATGCTCCAGAGCTCGCAGGTTAACATCCAACCGCCGGGCAGCGCGGTTTGACCGGGGACGTTCAGCGCAATGACCGAGTGTTCGTCGCTTAATTGGGGCCAGCGTTCGATCGGCAGGCTGGATTCATTTGCGGTTAAATAAATGGACGCATCTTCGCGCCACAGATAGAAACCTTGCAGCAGATCTAGCCGCACCGGGCGCGCCGGGTCAGAGATGAATTGCGCGGCGCGTTCGAGCATAGAGAAATTAACATTGGGCGAGTCGACTTGCAGCCGCTCAATAGCGCGGCGGATCAGATTTCGAAGCAGCCCTGCCGGGCGCATTTCCAACGCGGACGCATTAAAGGCGATGAAATCTTTGTCTTCTTGTGCGACAGTCCGTTTCCAATCTTCGTCGAGCGTGCGCGATAGAATCTCGTAATCATCTGTCAGTGCGCGCGACATGCGCCATAGCGCTTCGCGAAAACGCGGATTATACGTTTCGAGGGTGGGTATCAGCGCGTGGCGCAAGCGATTGCGGAAGAAGTCAAGCGAAGCGTTCGTGGGATCGTAACGCGGATGAAGACCGCTTTCCGCGCAATAGACGATAGTTTCCTCGCGCCATACGTCGAGCAATGGACGCACAATGGGAATTTCAGCGTCGAAAGCGCGAATGGTCGCACGGTACAGCATGCCTTTTAATCCGGTTAACCCAGTCCCGCGCAGAAAGTTCATCAGCACGGTTTCCGCCTGATCGTCGGCGGTATGACCGACCGCCACCGCTTGCGCGCCATTTCGCCGCGCTTGCTCCATGAGGAATTGATAACGCATCATCCGCGCCGCTTCTTCGATAGACATTTTTTGCGCGTCGGCGTATTGGCGCACATCGCCCTTGCCAATGATCCATTTGAGGTTTAAGCGCGCTGCGATTTTCTCGACCAGATTCGCGTCGGCGTCGGCGTCGGGACGCAACATGTGATTGAAGTGCGCGACGATGACGCAGTAACCCGCCGAATGCAGGATGTTCAACAGGCACAGGCTGTCGGGTCCGCCGGAGATTCCCGCTACGATGGGCGCTTCTTTAATCAATCCGCATCGTTCGCGGAGGATGGATTCGATATGTTCGATCATGGTTATGCGAGGTTAGGCGGGGCGCCGGCGCTCCACCGCGTTAGATTTGATAGAGTTCGACCAATACGCCGCCGGCGCTTTCGGGGTGGATGAACGCGTAGCGTTTTCCATCGGCGGCGATACGCGGTTGTTCGTTAATGAGCCGGATATTTTTCGCATGCAACTGTGCCAGCAAACCTTCAATATCGTCCACTTCCAAACAGACATGATGCAGTCCGGGTCCGCGTTTGGCGAGAAATTTCGCAACGCCTGAATCGGCTGAAGTGGGGCGCACCAACTCCACGTCGGAATCGCGAAGCGGTAGAAAGGCGACCTGCGATTTTTCTGCGGGAACGTCGCGCAGTTCGGCTACTTCCATTCCTAAGGCGTCGCGCCAGAACGATAAGGCTTGTTCCATATCATCCACGACGATCGCGACATGATTGATCTGTTTCACTTGAGGCATGTGATTCTCCAATAGACGCGGCGTTCTTGATAGATTTGCGAATGCGAGTCTCATTATATCCGCTTGCCAGAGAATTGGAGAACGGTTAAGATTGGGGCATGTCCGCTTTTCCTTTTAACGCGCGTCGCGTAACGTCCATCGTCGGCATGATCGTGTTGGTCTTTGTAGCGCTGGGGTTTAACCGCCGGCTGGAAGAGTTTAATCTGTTGAACAAACAATATGAATTGGTGCGCACGCAAGCCACGCAGGCTGGGCAAACGCAGATAGCGTTGCAGACGAAAGCGGCTTATGCCAAGTCGGAACAGGCGGTGGCGGAATGGGCGCGTACGAACGGCCACTACATTCAAGACGGCGACCTGCCGGTTGTGCCGCTGGGGCAGCCGGGCGAAGCGTCGGATGAATTGAGCGCGCCAGCGCCGACGTCGACGCCGATGACAAACGTCGAAACTTGGTGGGACTTGTTCTTTGGCGAGCGTTAATCCGCCGTGGGCGGCGCGCCGGCTGCCGCTCTTTCCTCCGTCTACCGACGTACGCAACGGCGCGCTTTTTATCGCAGGACGTTCTCTCGCTTCTCTTGCCGACGAGTACGGAACTCCGCTGTATATTTATGATCGCGCCGCGCTTGACCTCGTCGTAGAAGAGTATGTCTCTGCGCTGCGCGCATACGCTCCGGGCGCGGCGCGAATCACATATGCGGGCAAAGCCTTTCTGTGTAAGGCAGTTGCGGCATGGACGAAGCAGCATAATTTGACAGTGGATTGCACGGGCGAAGGCGAGATCGGCGTCGCTGTCGCGGGCGGCGTTTTACGCGAAAATATCCTCGTGCACGGGGTCAATAAGTCGCAAGCCGATTTGGCGCAGGCGTTCGAACACGCGGGGACGATTGTGGTGGATCAGTTGACGGAACTAAGAAATATTCAGGCGCTTGCCGCCAGCAGCCAATTCCCAACCCCAAATCTCTGGTTGCGGTTATTGCCCGGCGTCGCCGTCTCTACGCATCACGCCTATACGCAGACTGGGCAGCATGATAGTAAATTCGGCATGACGCGCGACGAGATACTCAAAGCGGCGGCGTTTTGCAGGGAACACGCTTTGCCGCTCGTGGGGATTCACTTCCATCAAGGCTCCAACTTCCGCGATCCCGAACCGTTGCTCCCCGCCATAGATCTCGCGCTCGACCTTGTCAAACAGATCGGCTTGGGCGGCGAATGGCATTTTTGTCCCGGCGGCGGCTGGGGCGCGGCGTATCACGAAGATGAATTGCCGCGCCCGGCGGTTGACGAGTACGCGCGCGAAATCGCCGAAGCGGTCATCGAAGGTTGCCATACGCGCGGGCTGACGCTTCCCACGTTACACCTGGAACCGGGACGCAGCCTCGTAGCGCGGGCGGGAGTCGCCGTCTATCGTATTGGCGCGATCAAGCGTCGCGGCGATAAAATTTGGGTTCTAACCGATGGCGGCATGGCGGATAATCCGCGTTTTGCGCTATACGGCGCGAGATATTCGTGCCTGCCTGTCGCAGGGTTGAACCGAGCGGGCGCGGCGGCGGTCTCCATCGCCGGACCGTACTGCGAATCGGGCGATATGATCCTAGAGGATTTGCAAATGCCCGAGCTGGCGGAAGGCGAATTGATCGCGATTCCGACTTCGGGCGCGTATCACTTGAGCATGTCGTCTAACTACAACGGCGCACGCCGCCCGGCGACAGTCTGGCTGGAAGCTGAGAGCGTAAGCCTCATTCAGCGCCGCGAGACGGTTGAAGATCTGTTGCGGCGCGATCTATAAGCGCCGCGTTGACGCTTACATTCAAGGATAAGGTTGGCGTTATGAATAACTTCCTCATTAAGCTTCCTTCGTTGCTTGCGTTCTTTATCGGCATCATGTCCATCCTCGCGGGCGGGAGAGTCGTCTTCCTCGGCTGGCGTCCGGACTATCGCGTTTTGATGTGGCTGCCGATCTATAACTTTATCGCCGGCTGGCTGACCTTGCTTCCAGCCTATTGGTTATGGATCAGTCATCGTTACGCGCTTGCCGCGTCTCTGGCGATCTTTACGCTGCATGCGATCGCGCTGGTCGCGCTAATTATCGCTTTTCGCGGACAGGCTGCCGCGCAAAGTTTCGGCGCCATGTCGTTTCGCTTGGGGGTGTGGGTTATAATACTCGCGCTAGTATGGTTTCGCCGTTAAGTGCAGCCCTATCTCGCGCAATCTCAACTCAACGAAAGAGGTATCCATGTCTCAACAGCCTGCCCCTTCTCGCTACCGCCCCCTTCAAGTTTCTCTACATTGGCTGACTTTTCTGCTGATCGCTGCGGAGTTTGTGGTCGGCAAGAATATGAGTCGCATTTCCAACGACGATGTCGGTAAAATCGCGCCGCTGGCGATCCATATGATGATCGGCGTTCTCATCCTGCTGGCGGTCATCATCCGTATCGCAGCATTGAGGAAATTCCCGCCGCCGGAGCCTATCTCCACCGGCAACGCCGCTTTAGACGTCCTCGCCAAACTGACGCACGGCGCGCTGTATTTGTTCACCTTGCTGATGGCGTTGAGCGGCATCATCTTATCTTTACAGGCGGGGGTTGGAAAAGCGCTGCTTGGCGGGGGCGCGCTGCCCGCCGATTTTCTCGACTTTACGGCGCGCGCTCTGCATGGTTTCATCGCGCCGTCGTTGTTCGCACTCATTGTTTTGCACGTCGTTGGAGCGCTTTATCATCAACTTGTTCTTAAGGACGGGCTGATGGAACGCATGAAGGTCGGAAAGTAAGCCACGCTGGGAAGCGCTCTTTTCGATAAGGATATATCGCTTCGACCGAAGCGACAAAAAAGCCGATGTCGTGAGACATCGGCTTTTTGTTTCATACACAGAGATGGTTACCGACCAGACTCGCGGAGCGGCGCTGGCGCGGCGCTATCTTGCTCCACGCGGAGCAGGACGGCGCGCACGGCGTAGCGGTAGGCGTAAGAGTCGAGCCGCGGGTTGTAATCTTCGCAAGTAATCAGCGTCAGCCAGGTGTATCCGTCGTTCTTGAAGACCGAGAAGTCGGTGGGACGCACCGAGCGCGTTTCGCGCACTTCGTAAACGTAGCGATATCCGTTGATGTGCATGACCACTTGATTGCCCCAATAGAGTCTATTCAAGTTGCGGAACGGACCCGCCGTGCCATCCGCCAATGTGACGTGTCCCGTCAGCGCAGTTGTGCCAACCTGCCCCGGGAAGGTCGTGCCAGCCAGATAACCTACCTGATTAGAAAGCCAGGTCAGATCCCAGCCGTCCGCGGTGAGCGGCACGCCGGTAGCGGGCAGGTTCAAGCCGAGCGCGGGGATTTCGAGCCAAGTATTGCCGAGATCGGCGTATGCTTTAGCAGCCGGCTGTTCGGGCAGGTTGGTAACTTGGTTGGGAGCAAAGCCGGTGGCGGGCAACGCATCAGGCACGCCAATCGTAACGCTGGCGGATGCGCCGTAGTTGTTGACGCTGGTCGCATCTAGCGGATCGTACCAGCGTTCATTGCCAAAGCTGTTGTAAGGCGTAAGCGATTGCGGCTGGCCGTTTGGCTGCGGGTCAATGGGCAGGCTGGTCCAAGCGAGGTTGGTTTCGTTGGTTGCCGGAGCAGGTCCGACGAACGTGGCTTGGAACGAGATAGAAGCGTTCTGCCCGAGCGGGAAGACGTCCCAGAAGAAGGTGAGCGTGCGCGTTCCCGGAGCGTAATTCGTCGAAGTGGGCGCGAGGCCTGTGGTTTGGATCGTGCCGGGCAAGAACGCGAAGTTCGAAGGCAAGACGTCCGTCAGCGTCACGTCGTACGCGTCTACCGCGCTTTGAGCGGTGTGCGCCACGTCGATAGTGAACGTGACCGGGAAGCCCAGCGGTAAGATACGCGGCGAAGCGTCTTTGCTCACAGACATATCCGGCTCGATGATCTCAAGCGGGGGCGCGGAAGCGGCGAGCGAACCGCCGTTCCAACGCCAGAGGACGGAGTTGTTCAGTCCGCCCACGCCGTTGACGTTCGCAGCAATATCGAGAACGACGACTTCGTAATTCACAACGAGCTGTTGCGCGCTGGCGGTGGGGTTGGATATATCGCCAAAGTTGAATGTGACGCGGCGGCCCTGATTGACCGGATCCGTATTGCCGATCGGCTCCGCCGTCACGATCGGGTTGGTCGGATCGTTGCATGCGTCCGTAAATCCGCTGGGCAGATTGGTGGCGAGCGTTCCGCCGTTCACGCTGACACAACGGACAAACGCCAAGCCGCTATCAAGCATGTCGGTCGCTGTCAAGTTCAGCATGTTGGCATTGGCTGGCACATCGAGCGTGATCTGGTACGTGACGATCTCGCCGATCAGGACGCGCGGCAACACGGGGGGCGCAGGGGCGGCCGGATCGGTTGGGTCAATTGTAGTGTCAGTGATGCTCTTCGCGTTATTTATCGCGACAATATCAATATCGTTATCATCATCTGTCAGCGTCGGGATAATATCGTCCGTTACCGTAGCTTTGTTGTCAATTGGACCGACAGCCGCGCTGTTGACAACCACTTCGACCGTGATGGTTATGGAATCGCCGGAGTTGAGGCTGATGCCCGTCCAAGTGAGCGTAGTGGGCGTTACCGTCGTCGGCGCGGGAGAGGCGCTTTGATAGGTCACCTCAGGCGGCAGGTCGTCAACGATCGTGAGCGACGGGCGATCTGTGCCGTTATTTGTGGCGATGATCGTATAGGTGATAACTGAGCCCGGCACGACAGTGGTCAGACCGTCATCCTTCGTGATCGAGAGACTCGTCGCGATGAAGCCGAAGTCTACCGTGGGGTTAGCCGTAGAGCCGCTTGCATTAACGACCGTGTTGTTGTTTTGCGCGCCGGTGGAACCGGGCGTCAGGGTGACGACCGCGCTGGACGCCGCGCCAGAGGCTGTGCCGACGCCGTTGTCGTTATCGTCCGTGTTGGTGTTCGGGTTGCCGGTGTCGACGCTGTCGGCGGTGTCTACTGTGCTGATGTAGCCGGCAGGCGGCGTGACGCGCACAATGTAATTCCCTTGCGGCAAGCCGGAGAATAAGTACGTTCCGCCTGCGCCGGTCGTGACGCCGCCGTTCGCGTCGTCTGACGTGCCGAAGACGCCGTCCGGACCGACTGGAATTTCAGTGACGCCATCCGCGGCAAACAATTGCACCGTCGCGCCAGACAGCGCCGTATCCGTCCCGTCGTAGGTTCCGTTGTTATTGGCGTCCACGAAGACTTGGTCGCCCAAGGTCTGGCGGTAGAAGCCGAAGTCTACCGTGCGGTTGCTGAACGCGTCGGGGGCTTCACCGGCAGGGTTGGTCGGGTCGGCGTCCGTTTCGCCGGTCGTTTCGCTGGCGCTGGCT
>BQMV01000138.1 GCA_022181005.1 Anaerolineaceae bacterium
ATAAGGCAACGTGACTGGAGTTCAGACGTGTGCTCTTACGATCTATCGCGCCAGCGGTAGGATGTTGGGTCTCTAAAATCATGTTGCGCGCTTCGGTTTGCGGATCGGCAAAAACTTGCGGCAAGTTGTTGATGTGCGCGCACGGCAAGCCGGCTTGCATGAGCGCGTCCAACCATTCGCGGGCGTTGCGTTGCGAGAAAGTTCGGTTCAACTCCGCCAGTAACTCGACCCGATGCGCGACGCGCTTCGAGTTGCCCTCGAAGCGCGCGTCATTCAATAGATCGGTGCGATTCATAATATTACACAAGGTCGTCCATTGACGGTCGTTCGCCGCGCCGACCATAATCCAACCGTCGTTGACGGGGAAGATTTCGTACGGGGCGATGTTGGGATGGGCGTTGCCTTGTCGGCGCGGAGGTTGCTCGCCAATCAAATAATTTGACGCGGCGTTGGTCAACAAGGCGATGTGCGCGTCGAAAAGCGAGATGTCAATCAATTGCCCTTCGCCCGTCAAATCGCGCGCGCGCAAAGCGGATAGAATCGCGGTCGAGGCGAACATGCCCGAGGTAATGTCAATGATGGGAATGCCGACGCGCGAGGGCGGTCCTTCGACGGGACCGGTCAGGCTCATCATGCCGCCTTCGGCTTGGATGATGGCGTCGTAGCCTGGGCGTTCGGCGTATGGTCCCGTGCGCCCGTAGCCGCTAATCGAGCAATAAATCAATTTGGGATAGAGGCGATGCAAGTCGTCGTAGCCGAGTCCGAATTTATCCAATTCGCCGGTGCGATAATTCTCGACGAGAACGTCCGCGTCGCCCGCCAAGCGACGTAAAATCTCCTGCCCTTCGGCGCTTTGAATGTTGACGGTGATGCTGCGTTTGTTGCGATTGGCGGCGAGAAAATACGCCGACTCGCCCGCGTACGCGCCGTAAGCCTCCCCCACAAAAGGCGGTCCCCAGCCGCGACTCTCGTCGCCGCTTTTGGGGCGTTCTACTTTAATCACGTCCGCGCCAAGATCGCCGAGCATCATCGTGCAATAGGGTCCGGCGAGGGCGCGGGTCATATCTAAAACTCGAACGTTTTGTAACGGACGCATAAACTCCTTCTTCTTCCAGAGAATCTCGAGCCAATAAAACGAAAAAGGTTCGAATAAAAAATAACCGGAGATATTTTATTCGTGCGAAACATCTTGACCATAGGGCTTGTCGCGCTAATTTGTCTTACAACTTTATCGTAGCATTATACGAGTTTCAACGCGTTCTCACAAGAGCGGGTTGCGCCGCTTCCCAGCGCCTACTCATCGTTTCAACCTAACCCTTGCAGTAGGACGACCAAGAGGATAAATTGACTGCGCATTTTGCAAACTTATAGGCAGGCATTCAAGAGTTAAAAACACTGCTCCTCAAGGTGACAAGGAGCGGCATAGTTTTTCCACTAAAGAAACAAATGATTGATACGTTGGTCAAACGAGCAACCATCAACAAGAATCGTAAGCCGATTGTTGAGATCAAAGATAGAGAAGTAAAATCCGTTGGCGCGGCGCGGACAACAAAACAAAACGAGGAACGAATTTTGAATTTTCTGCTAAAGTTTGGCGAAATTGAACGGCTGGCAGTTTTACATGCCAATGCCGAAACCTGTGTAAAAAACATATATAATGTAAAACCTTAATTTGCATTGGAGGAAACATGAAAAAAGTTTTACTTGTTGTTTTAGCTTTGTTGATTGTTTCTTGTACCCCGCAAGTAACGGTCGCTCCTGAAGCGACGGCTACTTCCATTCCTCAAACTGAAACCGCCATTCCAACTGCGACACCAAATCTCGAAGAAGAACTTCGGGCGGATGTAATCGCTCAAATTCAAGCAGACCCAAATTATCAATCCTCTTATGTGCAAGCGTTTGAAAAAATCAGCGGACAATCCCTCTCTGAAACTTGCGCGGACTTCGCATTCAAACTTGGCGCGCTCGACGAAAATCTAGCGGATTTCACCTTCGGCATTGACCAATATGGCATTTGTTACGCCAAGAGCGATGACGGCAGTCAAATCATTTTTGACAAATGGGACGCCAATGGACCGCTTTATGTCACCGAGGAAGAAAATTTGTTGACTAGTAATCCAGAGGTGATTGCCAGTATGGCAAGTGATGTTTTGTCAGGCAAAACAGAGTTCCCAAGTGATGTTAATCCAGAGCAATATTCTGCTCTAGTAAAAGAAATGAATGCTCAAAGAGGATCTAAGCCTGTTTACGTTGAAGCCGTTGACGCAAGCGGCAATCCAACAGTCATGTTCTACAACACTGAAACCAGAAAATTTGAAACTCTCAAAGGAACGTATGAGGATAACAAAGAAATCATCGATCAACATGGTTTCGATATTTATGTAGAAATTGGTCAAAATGAACAAGGATTGACCACCTACATTCATCCAGACACTGGAGAAGAAATCGTAGTTGAAAATAGTGGTGACATAGATTGGGATTGGGTTGGAAATAAAAATAATGCTGGTGAAAATATTAGTCAAGAAGCACTGGGGAATGAGTTATTGGGATTTTTATTAGATGGTGGTTATAACATAACCCAAGTGATTACAATTAATAAAGAGCCTGCAGAAATGGTGTTTGCACAAGGAAAATATTTTGGATACAACTGTATAGAAGTGCTAGTAGTCAGAAATGGCGTTGGAATTAGAGCCTTTGTTGGAGCAGAAGGAGGACTAGTTCTTGTTGACGGAAATACTGGAGAAGAAAAAGCGCTTGGAAGGCTAAATGGCACCAGTGAAAGAAAAAGCATTAAGGAAAATATGGTTTATTATATATTTCTCTATAAAGATCAGGTTGGAAGTTGGGAATCATCAAGACAAGACATAAACCAATTAAAAAACGTCATTCAGCCAAGTGATTCGTACAATGAGTTGATAGATGGTTATTCCACTGATGGAATTGCAATTGTTAGATCTCCAGCAATTGTTTTAAGAACAAATAAATAAACCGCTTGCTTTTGGCTAAAAATCAGCGCTAAACTGCTGTAAAAGGACCGCGCCATGACCGCTCTTTCCCCCATTACAACTCTATTTCTGGATATCGGCGGCGTTCTATTAACGAACGGATGGGATCGCGATGCGCGAGTTCGCGCAGCCGACAAATTCCACTTGGATTACGCCGAGATGGACGAACGTCATCATCTGACCTTCGATACATACGAAGAGGGCAAACTTAGTTTGGACGACTACTTGAATCGAGTAGTCTTTTACGAAAAACATTCCTTCTCGCGCGAAGAGTTTAAAAGCTTCATGTACGCGCAATCGCAGCCATTTCCAGATATGATCGAATTGATGAAAGGTCTCAAAGAACAATATCGCCTTCGCGTCGCTGTCGTCAGCAACGAAGGGCGCGAACTCAACGCATATCGGGTGCAGGAATTTCAGTTAAGCGCGTTCATCGATTTCTTCGTTTCCTCCTCGTATGTCCATCTTCGCAAGCCCGATGCCGACATCTACCGCATGGCGCTGGACATTGCGCAGGCAAGCCCGCAGCAGGTCATGTATGTTGACGATCGCCCTTTGTTCGTCGAAGTCGCCCAAGGATTGGGGATTCGCGGCATCGTCCATAAAGATTACAAAACGACGCGAAAAACACTGGAGGCGTTCGGACTCTCGCTGCCTTATTGACGGTGAGTATAATAAAGACCATGAATACTATGGAAATTAACGACAGACAGACGATCCGCTCCGACGCGCTGGCGCTCTTTGGCGTTACCGGCGATCTCGCCTACAAAATGATCATCCCCGCTTTGTATGCGCTGGTCAAACGCGGCGCGCTGACCATTCCCATCGTCGGCGTCGCGTTAGAGGAGTGGACGTTGGAACAGTTGCGCGCGCGCATCACAGACAGCCTGCAGCGCGAAGGCGGAATTGACGATCGGCAAGCCTTCGACAAACTCCTCTCGCTGTTGCGCTATGTCAGCGGAGACTATAACCGGCAGGAAACTTTCTCGTCCATCAAAGAAGCGCTTGGCGGCGCTCAACGCCCGGCGCATTATCTCGCCATACCGCCGTCGCTCTTTGAAAATGTTATCCAAGGGCTAGGGACCGCCGGTCTTGCCAAAGGCGCGCGCGTTATCGTCGAAAAGCCGTTCGGACGCGACCTTGCCTCAGCGCAGGAACTCAACCGCGTCGCGCATTCGGTCTTCCCAGAAGACGCGATCTTCCGCATTGATCACTATCTCGGCAAGGAAGCGATCATGAACATCCTCTATTTTCGCTTCGCCAACTCGTTTTTGGAGCCCATCTGGAATCGAAATTACATTTCCAGCGTGCAAATTACCTTGGCTGAAAATTTCGGCGTGAAGACGCGCGGCGCTTTCTACGAGACCGTCGGATGCCTGCGCGACGTAATCGAGAATCATCTTTTCCAAATTGTGGCGTTGCTGGCGATGGAACCGCCGACAGATCAAAACCCCGACGCCGTGCAGACTGAAAAAGTTAAAGTCTTCCGCGCCATGCGTCCGCTCGCTCCCGCCGATCTGATCCGGGGACAATACGAGGGCTATCGAAATGAAGCCGGCGTGGCAAAAGATTCCGACGTGGAAACATTTTGCGCCCTGCGTCTCTTCATCGACTCGTGGCGCTGGGAAGGCGTTCCGTGGTATCTGCGTTCGGGTAAATATCTTGCCGAAAGCGTCAACGAGGTAGTGGTCGAATTAAAACCGCCTCCGCAAAAACTCTTTGACGATTCGCCGCAAGTTAGCGACGGGTCTAATTATCTGCGCTTCCAGCTTGCTCCGCACTCCGCCATTGGGTTGGCGGCGCGCATCAAAGCAAAAGGCAAAGAGTTTATCGGCGACCAAAAAGAACTCTTCGTCATCGAAGAGGAGCCAGGCGAACAATCGCCATACGAACGTTTGTTGGGAGACGCCATCTCCGGCGACCGCACGCTCTTTTCGCGTGAAGATGCAACGGAAGCGGCTTGGGCAGTCGTAGAGCCTGCGCTTAAGAAACATCCGCGCGCGCTTCCCTACAAACGAGGCGGCTGGGGTCCTGAAGAAGCGAACGCGCTTATTGCCAAAAGCAGCGGCTGGCACAACCCATCTTTGCAGCGACAAAAATGAACGCTTACCCCAAGTGGGGCGTGAATTAGGTAAATTCAGAAGCGGCATGAGGATTCTCATGCCGCTTCTGCAAAATCAAAGCTCGTTAGGCAAACGCCGTAACCTGCGGCAGGCGTTGCATAGCCTCTTCTACTGCGGCGGCAGGATACTCGTAATCCACTAACTCATCGCGCAGATACTTCTCGTAAGCGACCATATCGAAATGCCCATGTCCCGACAAATTGAAAAGAATGACGCGCTTCTCGCCTTTTTCTTTCGCATCCAACGCCTCGTCAATCGCGGCGCGGATAGCATGCGCGCTCTCCGGCGCAGGGATGATGCCCTCCGTTTTAGCGAACTGAATTGCCGCTTCAAAAGCGGCGCGCTGCTTGACCGCTTTCGCTTCGACCAAACCAGCGTCGTATAACGCGGAAAGCGTGGGAGCCATGCCATGATAGCGCAATCCGCCCGCGTGAATCTCAGGCGGCATGAAGGTATGCCCGAGCGTGTGCATCTTAACGATCGGCGCCATTTGCGCGGCGTCGCCGTAATCAAAAGCGTAGACTCCTTTTGTTAACGAAGGAGTCGCTGTCGGTTCGACCGCCAATAGACGCGTGCGCTGTCCATCCTTGAAGTTCTCGCGCAAGAAGGGAAACGCGATTCCCGCAAAGTTTGAACCGCCGCCCACGCAACCGATAACTACGTCGGGATATTCTCCCGCAAGGTCCATCTGCTTGAGCGATTCCTCTCCAATAACCGTTTGATGCAGTAAGACATGATTTAACACCGAGCCGAGACCATACTTCTTCTTCCCATTGGACGACGCGGCGGCTTCGACCGCTTCGGAAATGGCGATGCCGAGCGAACCGGGATTCTGGGGGTCTTTCTCTAACAGCGCGCGCCCATAATTAGTTTGGTCGGTCGGGCTGGCGTACACTTGCGCGCCAAAGGTCTCCATGAAGATACGACGATAGGGCTTCTGATTATATGAAACTTTGACCATATACACTTCTAGGTCGAGCCCAAAGTAATTGCACGCCATCGCCAGCGACGTGCCCCACTGCCCCGCGCCGGTTTCAGTCGTCATAGCGCGCACGCCGGCGCTCTTATTGTAGAAGGCTTGCGCAACAGCCGTGTTCGGCTTATGGCTGCCGACCGGCGAAGAGCCTTCATATTTGTAGTAAATGTGCGCAGGCGTACCCAAAGCCCTCTCCAGCCGTGCGGCGCGGACGAGCGGCGTCGGTCTCCACAACTTGTAGATCTCGCGCACTTCTTGCGGAATTTCGATATATCGTTCGGCGCTGATCTCCTGCAAAATTAAATCCATCGGGAACAGCACAGACAAAAAGTCGGGCGTAACAGGCTCAAGTGTGCCGGGATGCAACACCGGCGCAGGCGCGACAGGGCTGTCGGCATTAATGTTGTACCAAAATTTGGGCAGGTCGGTTTGCGATAAATTGAAACGAGTTTGTTCGGACATGAGTTTTTCTCCTAGAATACAATTTGAAATCATAGACTAACAACGCAAATATAGAATACGTTCACATGTGCATGGCGACCTCCTCGCGGATAAAAAAATACGTTCGTCCCAAATAACGGGACGAACGTAAAATCCGTGGTGCCACCCGAATTAAGCCGACTCCTCCGCTTTAACGAAAAATCCCTGTCGTGATGCAACAGGGGAAAAGCCAGCTTCACTCTCGTAGTTTACTAGCGGATAGTTGGCTATCCTGCTAAGAAACTCTGCTTGGGTAACGGGCGCAGTTCCCGTCGCTGTTACTCGCGCCGCGGCGCTTTCGCTTTGCACTCCGAGGTCCATTCGGCGCTGTCGTTTCGGGCAGGGCTTTCACCGCATACCGCCTGCTCTCTAATACCGTCGTACTTGCGCGTACTCGTCCTCATCGCAGTTTTATAATATGAAGCGATTATATGCCGATGATAAGATTTGTCAAGGCGCGAGCGTCTGCAAAAGGCAGCGTCTCAACGCTCCCGAAGTGTACCCCGATGCGACAGCGCGCCTGCAGAGAAATCAAGTACAATACGCTTAATTAACTTACCGGAGAAGATCATATGGTTGCTATGCGTCCTGATGTATTCAAAATAGGGGAACGATTCGTCACGCTTGTAGGGGAAGAAGTTAAAGTCGGCGAAGCCGCGCCTCATTTCACCTCGGCGGGACCGGGCTGGGAAACGATCAACGCGCTGGAAGAATCGAAAGGAAAAGTTATCATCCTCTCGGCGGTGCCGTCGCTCGACACCGAAGTCTGCGACCGTGAAACGCGGCGCTTCAACGTGGAAGCCGCCAAACTTAGCGAAGAGATCGTCATCTACACGATCAGCACAGACTTCCCCATGGCGCAAAAACGTTGGTGCGGAGCGGCAGGCGTAGACAAGGTCAAGGTCATTTCGGACGTAGTAGACGCGGAATTTGGGATTAACTATGGCGCGCTGATCAAAGAACGCCGCTACCTACGCCGCTCGGTGTTCATCGTTGGACGCGACGGAAAATTGACCTATGTAAAATACATGCCGACTCTCGGCGAAGAGCCTAATTACGACGAGGTTATCCAAGCCGCTAAAGAAGCCTTAGGGTAAACTTTCAGCTCTCGCTTGCGCGAGGGCTGTTTTCAAATAGAGGCGCGCCATGAATCTCAACGAACAATTCGAACAATTCCGCCAGTCGCCGACCGTAGCGATGGGAGACCGCATTACAGCGCTCAAAGCAAGCGGGCAGAAGATCGTCGGGTTACAGCAAGGCGACCCGGACTTCGCCACATCGCAAGCCGTTATCGAGGTCGCTTATCGTGCATTGCAAGAAGGGCTCACTCATTACGGACCTTCGCGCGGCAGATCAGACCTGCTCTCCGCTATCGCCGGCAAACTGCTCCGCGACGAGGAAATTTCGTACGACGCCGCCTCTGAGATCATTGTCACGCACGGCGGCGTTCATGCATACTTTTCAGCGTTGCAATCAATCTTGAACCCCGGCGACGAAGTCCTTGTTCCGGACCCATCTTGGCCCACGCATGTTAATCTCGCGATGATGTTGCGCGCCAAAGTGATTCGCGTCCCCGCTCCCGCCGAAGACGGCTTCCTCCCCTCATTCGACTCGTGGGAACGAGCGGTCACTTCAAAGACGCGCGCTATTGTAGTGAACTATCCCTCTAACCCGACAGGCGTCGTCCCTTCGCGCGAGTATCTACGAAAACTACAAGACTTTGCCAAAGCGCACGATCTATGGGTCGTCTCGGACGAAGTGTACGACAGCCTCTATTTTGGCGAAAAGCCGCTCTCGCTGGCGGCGGTGGAAGGCGCAAAAGAACGGACGCTTATCATCCAAAGTTTTTCAAAAACATACGCCATGACCGGCTGGCGGATCGGCTTCCTTGCCGCGCCGGCGCGCGTGATTCAAAACGCAGTCAAAGCGGGACAAAACTCAATCACCTGCGTGGCGCCTTTCATTCAGAAAGCGGCGGCATTCGCATTAACGGATCCGGGCGTGCAACACGAAGTCGCACAAATGCGCGAAGCGTACGCGCGCCGGCGCGCGCTCGTTATGCAATTATCCGCCGAGTTGGAAAGCGCTCTCGTCCGCGTCACGCCGCCGCAAGGCGCCTTCTACGGCTTTCTCGATCTACGCGCATTGAAGATGAGCGATATCGAAATATGCGAGCAAATTCTGGAAGAAAAAAGCGTCGGTCTGGTGCCCGGCTCCGCATTCGGCGAACACGGCGCAGGATTCATCCGCATGTCGCTCGCCGCTTCAGACGAGGACGTGGAGATCGGCTTTAGACGCATTGTCGAATGGGCGGAAGAACAATAATAAAAACAGCGAACCGCTGACAAAGCAACCTCGCAAGTTCGTTCTTAAAAGATTCGCTTCGCCATCTGTCACCTCGATATAATCCCGCCTATGAACGCCAATATCCTTATCTGCGGCGCAGGGATGGCGGGCGCGGCAATCGCCTATCAACTCGCGGTGAAACATGGCGTGAAGAACATCGTCATCGTTGACCCCCTGCCGCCGCTCACGCTGACCAGCGATAAATCCACTGAATGTTACCGCAACTGGTGGCCCGGCCCCGGCGATGCGATGGTGCGTTTGATGAATCGCAGCATTGACATTCTGGATGAGCTCCATGCCGAAGCGCCTGCGCGTCTGCCGATGCACCGTCGCGGCTACCTATTCGCCACCGCCGATCCTGCGCGCGCCGAAGCGCTGCTCGCTAACGCAGAAGATATCTCGCGTCTCGGCGCGGGCGAATTGCGCATCCATCGCGGCGACTCAGGCGACCCAACATACATCCCTATCCACCAGCACAGTCTTACCGATGCGCCCACAGGCGCGGATTTATTCCTCGATCGGAGTTTAATCCTCAAACATTTTCCGTACCTCACGGAGCGGACGGTCGCCTTGCTCCATGCGCGCAAATGTGGATGGTTCGCCGCGCAGCAGTTTGGTATGTATATGTTTGAGCAAGCGATTGCGCATGGCGTTCAATTGATTCGAGGGAACGTAGAATCTGTAGAAGTGAAAGGAAACAGGATCAAATCGGTGAAAGTAGCGGCGAGCGGCGGCGAGCAAACGATCTTTACGCGCAATTTCATCATCGCCGCAGGACCGCTGCAAAAAAGCGTGGGGAAAATGATTGACATAGACATTCCCATTCATAACGAACTCCATCTCAAAACAATATTCAATGATTCGCGGCGCGTCTTCCCGCGCGAGATTGGTCTGCTCGTGTGGAACGATCCTGTCGCGCTGTCATGGTCGGATAACGAAAGAGCCGCATTAGCAGAATCGGACGAAACAAAATGGCTGCTGCAAGAACTTCCCGCCGGCGTACATGGGCGCCCCGAAGGCGAAGGCGATATGATCCTGTTACAGTGGGTGTATCACAACCCCGAAGTCAGCGAACCCAAGTTCCCCGTTCCGCTTGACCCGCAACTGCCCGAAATCGCTTTACGCGGCATGGCGATCGCTGTGCCGGGACTCGCGGCATACTTCAACCAAATTCCCAAGCCTTTTATTGACGGCGGCTATTACGCGCGCACGCCGGAGAATCGCCCGCTGATCGGACCGCTCGTTGTGGCTGGCGCTTATATCATCGGCGGGCTGGGCGGGTTTGGCATGATGTCGTCGTGCGGCGCGTCCGATCTGTTAGCGAAGCATATTGTCGGCGCAACGCTACCGCCATACGCCTCGGCGTTTTTGCCGAATCGCTATGACGATCCACGCTATCAAGAGATATTAAAACAATGGGGCGCGTCGGGAGAACTGTAATTTATCTACGCAGCAGCCCTGCGCCGTTCGATGGATGTGAAATATATATCTGCGGCGTAAGCCCCGTTTCCGCTTTATATTTCTTCGCAAGCGTAGAAGAAAACTCCTGCGCCAGATTCTTTTCCACCGCGTTGACCGTGCAACCGCCGAAGCCTGCGCCGGTCAGCCGCGCGCCATAACAACCTTCGAGTCCTTGCGCAATGCGCGCCATCGCGTCTAGTTCGGGGCAAGACACTTCATATAGATCGCGCAGGCTGGCATGACATTCGTTCATCAACCCGCCAAAGACGCGGATGTCGCCCGCTTCCAGCGACCATTCCGCATGCCGCATTCGCGCGATCTCTTCCACTGCGTGACGCGCCCTCCTTCCAATTTCGCGCGGCAAATTCTTCTCTAGGCGGTTGAAATCCTCCACGCTCACATCGCGCAACGATCGGATCGAAGGCAAATCCCGTCGCAATAAGCGAACCGCCTCTTCGCACGCGGCTCGGCGTTGGTTGTATTCGCCCGACGTTAATTTGCGTCGCACACTTGTATCGGCGATGACGATGGAAACCGATGCGGGCAATGCAAGCGTTTTCCATGCAAGCGAGCGGCAATCGAGCAGCAACAACTTCCCCTCCACGCCGCACGCGGACGCAAACTGATCCATAATGCCGCTCTTCACACCGACATATTCGTTCTCCGCTTTTTGGGCGAGGAGGGCGAGTCGCATCGGCGGGAGAGTCCACCTTCCGAGAGTCTGCCACGCGACAGTGAACGCCATCTCTACCGCCGCGGAAGAACTCAGACCTGCGCCGATCGGAACGTCGGAAGCGAAAACCGCGTTCATCGCACAGACCTTCAGCCCGCTCTCACTCAGACTCCACATTACGCCAGCTGGGTAGCGCGCCCAATCGGGAAGCGGTGTCGAGTCAATTTGAGAGCGAGTCGAGATCGTTGTCGGAGTGAAAGCGACTCGCTGGTTCATATTCACAGCCAGAATAGAAGAGTGACGCGTTTCCGCAGGCGCGAAAGCGATGTACACGGCGCGATCAATGGCGGCGGGCAAGACGAGCCCATCGTTATAGTCCACGTGTTCGCCGAGCATATTTACCCTGCCCGGCGCGCGAGCAATGTAGGCAGGCTCGCGGTTGAAAGTCCTTTTAAAGATTTGCGTAAATCGGTCTATGTACATCATACATTGATTGTAACAAGTTAGGAATCCTATCTCTGCCGCATCTGCATTTATAATCGAGCTACAATGAACGAAGTAAAACAATCATGGCTAACGCGCGCATTGATCCGCTTGAGAGGGACGCTGCCGTTCGCATGGGGCGTAATCGCCGCATTGCTCGCCGTTTCGCTATACAACATCCTCTTCCCCGCCGACGTTATGAACCGGCGCGAAGTGGATGAGGCGATCGCTTCCGCGCTGGCTTCTGCCACGCCCCGCCCAGCGTTCTCGGCGCAGGCTTATTCGGTCATCGCGCCGTCGTTGGTAGGGATTCAAACCGACCAGCCAAATGCGGAAAGCGCCACGGGCCATGCGTTCGGGAGCGGCGTAATCGTCAACGATCTGGGCGAGATCCTAACCAGCCTGCACGTCGTGGCGAACGCATCGAACATCACGCTCTTTTTCGCGGACGGGACGCAATCGTCGGCGACGATAACTCTCACTCAGCCTGAAATTGACATCGCTGTGTTGCAACCCGCCGCCCTACCGCGCGAATGGCGCCCGGCGATTCTGGGAAATCCCAGCGCGATGCGCGTGGGCGACGAAGCGTTTGTAATCGGAAATCCGTTCGGTCTGCCGTGGTCGTTCAGCGCGGGCGTGATCTCAGGGTTTAATCGCACATTCCGCGCGCCAAACAGCAATACAACCATCGAAGGCATGATCCAATTTGACGCGGCGGCAAACCCAGGCAATTCGGGCGGTCCACTGTTAGATCGAAATGGGCGCGTCATTGGCATTGTAACCGGCATCCTCAACCCGACCGACACAAGCTTCTTCGTGGGCATCGGGTTCGCCGTTCCGATCGGAACGGCGACGGGCGGTATGAACGCGCCGTCGTATTAAATGCAAAGGTTAGAGAATAGAGATTGAAAGCTGGAGGTTGATGATGGCGAACAAAGAGTTTGAAAACCGAACGCCGATGGAGAAAGTCTTGTACGAAGTGAAGAAGGTCATCGTCGGACAAGATCACCTGCTTGAGCGGATGATCGTGGCTCTGCTGGCGCGCGGACACATCCTTGTGGAGGGCGTGCCGGGGCTGGCGAAGACGATGGCAATCAAGACTCTCGCCGAGGCAATCGGCGGCGAGTTCAAGCGCATTCAGTTCACGCCCGATCTCGTCCCCGCCGATCTGGTCGGCACGCGCATTTACAATCAAAAAACGGGAAAGTTTGAAACGTCGCTTGGTCCTGTTTTCACGAACTTACTCCTAGCCGACGAGATCAATCGCGCGCCCGCCAAAGTGCAAAGCGCGTTGCTCGAAGCGATGCAGGAACGTCAAGCGACCATCGGGCGCGAAACGTACGCAACGCCGAATCCGTTTTTGGTGTTGGCGACTCAAAATCCGATTGAAACGGAAGGAACGTATGCGTTGCCCGAAGCGCAAGTAGACCGCTTCATGCTCAAGGTGTTGGTGGGCTATCCCTCCGCAACGGAAGAATTCGTCATCGTCGAACGGATGACCGCCGCATTGCAAACCGTCCAAACTGCGCTGACTATCGAGCAATTGCTCGCGCTGCAAAAGAAAGCGGATAACGTGTACGTTGATCCCTCGTTGATCGAATACGCCGTTCGCTTGGCGACCGCGACCCGCAATCCTTCTGAAATAGGTTTGAAGGAGTTGGAACGCTTCATATTATTCGGAGCCAGCCCGCGCGCCTCGATCAATTTGATTCTCACCGCCCGCGCGCTCGCCTTCGTGCGCGGGCGCGACTACGCTCTGCCGCAAGACGTATTCGATATGGCGTTTGACGTTATGCGTCATCGCATCGTACTATCATACGAGGCGCTCTCTGAAAATATGAGCGGCGATATTTTATTAAAAAAGATTCTCGACCGCATTCCCATCCCTGCAGCGCCTTTACATGAACATGTCAATGCCGGCAACAACGCCTGAGCAGCTTTTACTGCATCTCGATTGGACCGTCATCCGCCGTCTCGACGGACTATTGCAGGGCGACTATCGCACGCTGTTTTACGGTTCCGGCGCAGACTTTGCCGACCTGCGCGAATATCAGCCCGGCGACGACATCCGCTACATGGATTGGAACGTCACCGCGCGCATGGATTCTCCGCATGTGCGCCAGTATCACGAAGACCGCGAGATCACCGCATGGTTTTTGCTCGACTTGAGTCCCTCGGTAGATTTTGGAACGACGCAATCATCGCGTGAAAAGCGGGCGGTACTCATTGATTTTGCAACCGTCTTTGCGAGATTACTCACGCGCCATTGAAACCGCGTGGGGGCGATGATGTTCGGGAGCGGAATCCAGCACACGGTCCCGGCGCGAGGCGGAAAAGTAC
>BQMV01000139.1 GCA_022181005.1 Anaerolineaceae bacterium
AACCGTACGCGCCCGTGTCTGACAACGCGTACATGGCGTTCGCTGTGATGGTCCCGTCGTTTTTAACGCCGGTCTTCATCTTGACGCGCATCGGGTGGCGCGAACGCGCCGCGCTGAATTCTTCTTCGCGCGTATATTCATACAGCACCGGGCGCTTGGTGGCGATGGTCAAATGCGCGGGAATATCTTCGATAAGCATCTCTTGTTTGCCGCCGAAGCCGCCGCCGATGCGCGGCTTGACGACGCGAATACGTTTGACAGGCAAGTCAAGAATCGGCGCCAGCATACGGCGCGTGTGAAACGGCACTTGCGTTGATGTGCGCACGACTAAACGATCGTCTTCATCCCAATACGTCAGACAAACGTGCGGCTCAATGGAAACCTGCTGCACTTTTGGCACAACGTACTCGGCTTCAAAAATTTGATCGGCTTCGGCGAAACCCTTTTCAACGTCGCCGATGTCAATGCGAATCTCGGCGGCGAGGTTGCGTTCTTTGTTCGAATCGGCGAAATCTACAAACTCAGGCTCATCATGGATAATAGTCGGATTGTCGAGCGCCTTGCGCAAATCTAAAATGGCGGGCAGAATTTCATATTCAACTTCGATAAGCGCCAGCGCCTGCTCCGCGATGGCGAGAGTTTCAGCCGCGACGAGAGCCACGCGGTCGCCGACGAAGCGCACCTTGTGGTCAAGCGAAAATGAGTCGAGCGGACCGGGGATGGGGTCCGATTGCCCAGCGGTCGAATAGACCACGCGCGGCACATCATGATAGGTCAATACTGCCGCTACGCCGTGCAGCGCTTTAGCCTTGCTGACGTCTATTTTTTTGATGAGGGCATGCGCGTGCGGCGAATGCAACACTTTGGCGTATAACATCCCGCGCGCGTCCATGTCGGCGGTAAAGGCTGGTTTGCCTTGCACCAATTTGACCGCGTCCACTTTCTTCTCAGGTTTGCCTACCGTTTGATACGTCTGCGCTTCAGGCGCGACGATGACTTTCGGTCTGGCGATCACGTTGAGCATTGGCAGATTATTCTCAGGCGCCGTGAAAGGCGGTTCGTCGGGTGCATTTCGCTCCCAGGCGACCGTTTCCCAGGCGAGCGGCTCTTCTCCGCGCATGACCGCCGCCGCTTTAAGGACGGCTTGCACCGGTTTGATGTAGCCAGTGCAACGGCACAACACGCCTGAGATCGCCTCGCGGACTTGCGCTTCGGTGGGATTAAGATTTGTATCCAACAGCGCTTGCGCGGCGAGGATTTGGGCGGGCGTGCAGTATCCGCATTGGATGGCGCCCGATTCGACGAAAGCCTGCTGTAGAGGACTCAGCCCCTCGGTTTTCTTCCAGCCCTGATCGGGATGTTCGCCTAACGCTTCGATGGTGACGATGAGATGTTCTTGTGCCTGCGCCGCCAGCATCGAGCCGGCGTTGACGGGTTTGCCGTCTAGCAGCACAGTGTCTGCGCCGCTGAGACCGCCTTCGTCGCCGAATTTAACGCCGAAGTAGCCCAGTTGCCGCACGACGGACAGCAACGTTTCGGAAGGCGCGCATTCCACTTCGTGGACATTGGAATTAATGGTCAGTGTAATGTTCATAGTTATTCCTTAATAATAGCGTGTAGCATATCTATCCGCTTCTAGGTCGGGCGAAGCGTGCGGTCACAGCGCTAATGCCGCTCAGGACGATTCCCAGCGCGGCAATTACCAGGGCTTGCAGAATGCAAATAAACGCGATAAACATGCCGAGCATGTTCGGTAAAGCCCAGCCAATTGTGGCTCCGGAAGAGATAAAGCTCCAAGCGATAGGCAACGCCAACAGCAATAGAATTGCGAAAGTTAGTTCGAAAACGGATTCGGCGGCGCGATGCGGTTCTTGCTTGAAGAGTCCAAGCCCGATGAATAACGCCAGCCATAAGATAACCAGTGCGACGGCTGTAGCAGCGGCTGTGAAGTTGACGATGTCGCTGGCGCTGGCGACGGAACTTAATGAATACGTTCGCCCGGCGATTAATGCGTAGCGGATGTGAAACAGCGCTGCATATACCAATGCTTCCGCTCCCATCCATAGAAAAGCGCGATTCCAATACTTCCATAGCGCATAGCCAATCGCTGCGAACAACAAGATGCTTATGAACAAACGAGGAATTCGTTCAGAAGTCAGGCGGGAGGCTTTCGCGGAATCCATCAGCGCTTGCGCGGCGCCGACTGTTAACGGTTGCGCGCTGGCGGCGATGGGGCATCCAATCGCTTCAGCGTATGCGGCGAGAAGAGTCGCCTGTTGGGCGGCAAGCGCCTGCTCAATCGCCGTTTTATATTCGGGTGTGAGCGTCAGCATGTCTGTGAGGACGTTGCCCTGATTAGCGGCGGGAATATTAATGCCTAACAGGGCTGCTATCGTTGGGGCGATATCAACCATGTGGATGTCGCCGTAGTCGCCGGGCGCGATCCCTGCGCCGACTGCGACGAACGGTTCGATCAGTACGATCGGATCGGTTCCGCCGTGTCCGCCCGCATCAATTTGCCCGTGATCGGAGAAGAGCACGAAAGTATCTTGCGAGAGATCAAGTTGCGAGACTATTTCTTTAATGAGCGCGTCGGCGCGCGTAGCGGCTTGATTCCAGCGCTGGTCGCGCGGACCGCCCTGATGATGTCCCGCATAGTCTACCTGATCAATATGAATGAGTATTAATTGATAATCGCCGCTGAGCCATGGAAGCGCCGCATCTACGACGTCGCGATCGGCGTTTGCGTCTTCGCCTGATGTGAAATAGGAAGCGTCGCGATATTGGGCGGGGATCAACCCTTCAAACCAGTTGTAGCCGGAGACCGCTGTTTTAAGTCCATTGCGATGCGCGGCGTAGAAGAGGTTGTCTTGCGTCCAAGCGCGCGGCGTCTCTCCGTCTTCCGGATTCATAGTCGGACCGTCGGACAGGTCGGGCCAAGCGCCGCTCATCAGAACGGAGTAGCCCGGCACAGAGTAGGAAGGCGTACGGCTGTGCGTAACAGCCGTTGCGCCTTGTTGCCGAAGTTGATTGAGATAAGGCATAACCTGAGCGTTAGTTGCGGTGTCCTCGCGTAGGGCGTCAACTAATACCATAACGACGCGGCGGGTGATCGGCTTGCCCAGCGCTTCGCCGGCTTGCGGAGGGTTGTTCTGTAACGGCGAACGATATGCATAGAGCGAGTCCATTAAGGCATTCGCCCAAAAGTACGCTGTGACGGCGATCAGAAGCGAAAGGAAGATGGAGATGGGGAGAAAATAACGCGGTTGTTTCACGAGTTTACTCCCTTGTTGCGGTTATTTGCGTTTTGCAGCGCAGCGCCAAGATGGCCGCAACGTCCATGCGGTATTCGGCGCTTGCCCATTCGTCGGTTGCTTCATGGAAGGCGTTGCGCGCCGCAGCAGCGAGATCATCGGAAGCGTTTCCGTCTACGGCGAGAATTGGACATTTGCCGAACCCGCCGACTGCCATACGCGTCCGTCCGACGCTTCGACCTGCCAGCGCTACGCAAACGATGGGCGAATCGGATGGCGTACGCGCGAGGTAATCAAATGCGAGATTGGCGTTAAGCGGCGCGCTGACCTTCGTGATTAATTTTCCACGCAGTTGTTCTCGTAATGGCAGTACGTCGCCGAGGGGCAGCGTCTCGGTTTTATCGGCTGATGCGCCGACGATCTCTAGTTTCGCATCCATGGCGAGCAACGCGGTGACGAATGGCGAGCGTCCGTCGCAGGCGACAATCGTTCCGGCGATAGTGGCGGCGTTGCGGACGTTGAGCGGCGCTTCAAGGCGGAGCGCGCGCTTCAACGCGTCGGAGCAGTGTTCCGATTCGAGCAGCGTTTGCAGCGTTACCGTCGCGCCGATGTGTAGAATATTCCCGCTTTTAACGAGCGTATTTAAGCCCAGGCGTTGCAGGTCTACCGCTTGAATAGCGTCAGCCGTCGGTTTGGAAAGAAGCGTGCCGCCGCCGAGCGGAACTGTGTCGGGTACGCTTAATAATTTGAGGGCTTCCTCTAAGGCGTTTGGACGATGATAAGCAGTGATCATAAGAATCTCCTGCTGGTATTATAAACCGTCCTGAGAGGATATTTTCGCAGAACGACTTTTCGTATATAAAGCGTTTACGCTTCGGGATAAATTTGCCATCCTAGTTCGTTCAAGCGCGATAGGTCAAACTGTTCCAGCGGCACGTTGATCAGCAGAGCGTTCGCTTCCGCCAGCAGGTCGCCTGTTTCTGCGTCGTAAACGCCGCCCCACGCTTCAGCCGATCGCGATTTTGCTTTTCCCGCTTTGCCGATGAGTTTCAGCCATTTGCCAACGGGTGTGTTTTTTCGATATTTTACGTCGAGTTTCGCCGTGAACATGAAACGCGGTTTTTGTGGATCGCTTCCCATGTGGGCGCGGCTGGAAATTTCGTCGAGCAATGAGGCGACAATGCCGCCGTGCAATACGCCCGGAAAGCCTTGGAAATGCTCGGGCGCGACGTAGGTCGCTTCTACAATGCCGGGTTCCGTTTCGTAAATATGTAAATGTAGACCAATCGGATTTTCGAGTCCGCAGACAAAGCACATACGCGAGTTGGGTTGTTTGATAGGCATGGCGAGATTATACATCGTCTAATATTCAACGCCCCCGGCTGATATTGATAAAACGGATTTATGCGACGGCATTATAATCTTGACTATGATTCCCCCCAGTAAAGAAGCTCTTGAAATACAAAAACGGAATTTTCGCTATGTGCAAATTGACGGCGCCGGCGTAAGCATTTCGAACATTGCTGCGCCGTTCTTGCCGGTGTTTCTCACCCGTCTCGGCGCGTCGAATTTTCAAGTCGGCTTGCTGACCTCGATGCCCGGCATGACGGGGTTGTTGTTGGCGATCTTTGTGGGCCGGTTTTTGCAGTCGAGAAAGAATATCGTTCCATGGTATAGCGTCTCGCGTTTTCTTGTGATTCTGTGCTTCGCGCTGACAGGCGTTCTGACGCTGCTGATCCCTTCGAACTATGCCATTTTTGCCACTTTAGCGATCTGGGCGTTCGCGACGCTTCCGCAGACGGCGTTAGCGGTTGCGTTTTCGGTTGTAATGAACGCGGTCGCCGGTCCCGAGGGACGTTACGCGCTGCTCAGCCGTCGTTGGATCATTTTCGGCTTCACCGGCGCGGTCGGCACGTTTATCGTCATCCGCGTTATTGATCTGATCGCCTTTCCGACTAATTATGCGGCGATGTTCTTAGTCCTATCGCTGGGCGGATTCATCAGTTTCTATTTTTCGAGGCGCATTCAAGTTCCCGATCAAATGCCGACGCCCGCTCTTTCAAAACGGGGCTCAATTCGCGAGAGTCTCAGCGCATTCGCCGCTTTACTAAAGAAGAATCCCGCCTTCGTCTCGTTTGCATCGAAACGCTTCGTATATTATTCCGCGTTGGTATTGGGTTTGCCGATCATGCCTTTATATTTGGTGCGCGATGTGGGCGCGACAGACGGCGATATTGGCGCGGTTTCGATGGCGATGTCTTTGGTGATGTTGGCGGGTTACTTCGCCTGGCCCCGCGTTTCGAATCGTCGCGGCGGACGTTTCGTCTTGCTTGCCACGACGTTTGGCATGATCCTCTATCCAGCCCTCAGCGCGCTCACGGTGCGAATCGAATTGATCATTCTATTTGCGGGCATCGCCGGGTTCTTTCAAGGCGGGCTTGATTTGGTTTTCTTCGACGAATTGATGAAAACTGTCCCCGACGACCACGCCGCGACGTTTGTCGCTATCGCACAATCAATGCAATATCTGTCTACGATCTTTGCTCCGCTGCTCGGAACGTGGATCGCGGCATACGTGGGGCTTGCGGGCGCACTGTGGTTCAGCGCGGGACTTCGACTGATCGGATTTTTGCTGTTTTTGAAGAAAGACGCATAAAGTTGAAATAGAACGCGTTTATTGACCTAACTTGGCGCGTTCCTCCTCTGCTGCGCTCGTTTCCAGTTTCTTGAACAGCGGACTTGGCTGATTTAATTTCTGCCCCGGTTTTAATTCGCTGGGTTTCCACTGAACGCCGAGGACGGGTTTGTAGCGCAACGTTTGATGCGAGCCGAGTGAGTCGTTCGCTTCTTGCGTGAACTGTTCGCCGAAAAGCGCCGTTTCGTAGCCAAAGAAGCCGTTGAGTCTCTCCGACGTAAACGGTAGAAACGGCGCGAATAAGATCTTCAGCGAGTCGATCGCTTTGAGGGCGGTGAAAACGGTTAGCGCTGCGGCGTCCTTATCGGTTTTGACGGCGCTCCACGGCGCGTTGACGTCGAGATATTGATTCACGGCGGTGGCAAGTTTCATGGTTTCGCTCAGCGCTGCGCGCAGGCGCACGGCGTCCAACTCAGCGCCGACGATGTTGAATCCGTTCTCGATGACGGCGAGCAAGTCGAGGTCTGCAGGACGAAGCGTCTTTTCGTCTACAGCCGGAACGCATCCATCCCAATGTTTATAGCAGAATGCCAGCACGCGGTTGGCGAGGTTGCCCCACGTCGCCACAAGTTCGTTATTGTTGCGCGCTATGAATTCGCTCCAACTCCAATCGCTGTCTTTGGCTTCGGGCATATTGGCGGTCAGATAATAACGGATCGCGTCGGGATCGTAGTGAGCGAGCGCTTCCAGCCCCCAAACCGCCCATTGGCGCGAACCGCTGATCTTGAATCCTTCGAGATTCATGAATTGATTCGCCGGCACGTCGTAAGGCAGCGTGAGCGGCGCTTTTTCATCGGCAAAAATTTCCATGAAGCCGTCTCCTGCGCCCATGATTAATGCGGGCCACAACGACGTATGGAAGAAGATATTGTCTTTGCCTATGAAATGAAAATGCTTCGCTTGAGGGTTTAGCCACCACTCACGCCATGCTTCCGTTTGACCTGTCGCCTGCGCCCATTCGATCGGCGCGGAAAGATAGCCGATGACCGCTTCGAACCAGACGTAGAGAACTTTACTCTTCCATTGCGGCTCGTCCACTGGCACTGGAATGCCCCAGTCGAGGTCGCGCGTGATGGCGCGCGGCTTGAGTCCTTCGTTTTCGATCTTGCGAAGCGATTCGCCCAGCACGGTTTCGCGCATGTGGTCGGCGCGTTCGCGCAAAAACTTTTTTACGTCGGGTTCAAGTTTGGAAAGATCGAGATAAAAATGCTCGGTGTCGCGCAGTTCAAGCGCGCCGTCGCCGGTGGTGGCGCGCGGGTTAATTAATTTCTCTGGCTCCAGCACGTTGCCGCAGTTGTCGCATTGATCGGAGCGCGCGCCCTCGTAGCCGCAGATGTAACAAGTCCCTTCCACGTAGCGATCGGGTAGGAACTTCTCCGCGCTGGGCGAGTACCATTGCTTGCTGAACGCACGATAGAGATAGCCGTTCTTTTGCAGGGCGAGGAAAACGCTTTGCGAAACCTTGAAGTGATTCTGGCTGTGGGTAGTGGTGTAAAGATCGTACGAAATGCCGATCTGCTGAAACAGCCGGATAAAGTCTTCGTGGAAAGATTTATACACTTCCTCGACCGGCTTGCCGAGCTTATCGGCGGTCATAGTTACGGGCGTGCCATGCGAATCGGTGCCGGTGATCATAAGCACGTTATCGCCTTTGAGGCGGTGGTAGCGCGCGAAAATATCGCCGGGCAAGTGCGAGCCGGTGATGTTGCCCATGTGGATTTGGGCGTTGGCATAGGGCCAGGCGACGGCGACTAAGATAGTTTCATTCATGGCTGCTCCAGTCTGTTTCCAAACAAAAAGGCTGTCCTGATTATGGACAGCCCGTTCATTGTTAGATGCAACAATCTACCACGCTCTCCATGTGAGTTGGACTTGCATTTCCATAGGCATCGAGATTTGCATTGCGGATCGCGCGTTCATACGGTTATTTTACAACAATTTCTGCAAAATGGAAAACGGCGAATCGTCGGGATGTTGGCTATGACCGCAATCCTTCTCGTTGAGGTCTTGTCCGCACTCGATGCATAGACCTTTGCAGGCTGGGTCGTGCAACGGATTGATCGGCGCTTCGAGCAATGCGTATTCGCGCAGGATGGGCGCGAAATCAATTTGCATATCTTCGGGAAGCAGCAATCCGTTTTCATCGGTCGAGTCTTTGTTGATCGCAAACAGTTCGGTGAACTTCCAGTTCAGTCGTTGCGGAAAACTCCGTAGGCAGCGCGCGCATTCAAGCGCGACGTCTGCGGAGAATTTTCCCTGTGCGATCAAGCCTTGTGGAGTGCGCCCAATGTGAATCGAGCCGGCTAGATGCGAGACTTCAAGATCTTCAAATTTTGCCGACTCGAACTCGAACGGAATCTCATGGCTATAGCCGACCTCTTGGTGAACAATGAAGCCGACGTTGGTGCGAAAGGGTTTGCGTGAGTTGGGCATATCAGTGCGATGCTTGTGCGGCGCGCGCTACAGATTTCTGTCTACGATAAATTTTGCCAGATTTTCCAACGCGCCTTTCTCCGAGCTGGCTGGCATGGTTTCCAGCGCGGATAACGCCCGACCGACAGCCTGTTGCGCTTCATCCAGCGCTTGTTCGGTCGCGTTGCTCAGGCGGATGGCGTCTACAAGACGCTGCACGCGCTGAGTATCTTTCCAGCCGCCTTCAGGCAAAGAGCGGATATCGTCGTCGCAGCGATGGGCTTCAGCGTAGTAGATCGCCGGTAGAGTGACGAGTCCGTTCAGGAGGTCCGAACCGATCGGCTTGCCGACGGTAGATTGATCGCCGGTGAAGTCGAGAATATCGTCCACAATTTGGAACGCCATGCCCACTTCGTAACCGAATGCTTTCATGGCGGCGCGCGTATCTTCGTCCTCGGTCGCTACCATCGAAGCCGCCAGCGACGACATCTCGAACAGCGACGCGGTCTTAGCGTAAATGCGGTTGTAGTAATTGTCGCGGTCAATCACGCCGCGCGCCGAAAACATCTGCGTCAACTCGCCGTTGACGATGGTGGCGAGCGTTTCGGCGAAAAGCTTCATTAAGGGCAGGTAATCGGTTTCGGCGGCAAGTTTGGCGGCGCGCGCAAAGAGGAAATCGCCGGTGAGAACTGTCGCGGCGGGCGACCAGCGCGCATTCAAAGTTGGAATTCCCCGGCGCAACAGCGCGCCGTCTATCAGGTCGTCGTGGACGAGCGTGGCAGTATGCAGCAACTCGACAGACGCGCCGAGAGTGATAAGTTTCTCTTCGGGCGCGCCAAGCATGTTCCCCACGAGCAAGCCGAGGGTCGGTCTGATGCGTTTGCCTCCGGCGGAGAGTAAATGCTCCAGCGCAGATTTTAAGTCGGGATGCTGCTCACCGTCAGCCTGTTCGCGCATGCGCTGTTCGATGTATTGAAGTTGTTCGTGTACTGAAGTAAAGAAAGTCGTTGCGCTCACGCGTATGCCTCCCATCCGAACAGGCGATTTGCGTTTGCAGTCGTGATCTGCGCAACCGCTTCACGCGTCATTCGGTGGACTTCCGCTATTTTATCAGCAATCAGCCCGACGTTTGCAGGCTCGTTGCGTTTGCCCCGAAACGGCGCAGGGGCGAGGAACGGCGAATCAGTTTCGATCAGCAGCTTTTCAAGCGGCAATTGCGCGACGATCTCTCGTTTTCTATCCGCTTTTTTATAGGTGATCGGTCCCGTTATGCCGATGTAAAAATTTAACGCCAGCGCTTTTTGCGCGGTCTCCAGCGTTCCGTTAAACGAGTGAAGAACGCCGGGTTTGTCCGCCAATGCGCCGCTTAAATCTTTTTGCCAATCCGCTAAAATATTTAGCAGATCAACGCTGGCTGCGCCGAACCAAGCGTCGTTCTCTTCGCGCAGGTGAAGGATGACGGGCTTGTTCACTTGCTTCGCAAGTTCAAGATGGGGGAGGAGATTTTGCCGTTGTTCCATTCGTTTTTCAGGCTCTTTGATCCAGTAATAATCCAGCCCGATCTCGCCGATGGCGATAACCTTTGGGTGTTCGACAAGTCTGCAAATTTTATCGAAATTCTCTTGACTGAATCTTTGCATGTCGGTGGGATGATATCCAACGGCGGCAAAAATGTTTGCGTGTGTTTCCGCCAATCTTATGGCTTCTCGGCTTGTTTCCAAATCCATGCCCGGTACAAGCATCTTCGCCACGCCCGCCTCTGTTGCGCGCCAAATCACATCGTTAATATCCCCGGCGAATTGTTCAAGATATAAGTGGCAGTGGGTGTCCGTGAGCATAATTCAGACTTCGTTTGTGAAAATTATAACATAACCGCAAGCGACACAAGATGAACGCGTATGGTATAGTGTAGGGAAGTCGAGGAGAACCGAAATGAAAAGATTTCGATTTCTATTTTCGCTCTTGATTCTGTTCGCTCTGTTCCTTCCCGATCGCGCTGTCCGCGCCGATGTTGCGCCGCCCGAAGCCCCTCCCGGCACAACGCTTTTGCCGGGCGAAGAAACCACCCAAGTTCGCATGATGGCAGAGACGGTTACGTTGACTGTCTCCGCGGACCCGATAAACGCGGAGAATGCGATTGCCAAAACTGAGGCAGTCTTCACCATGCGTAATCTTGGCGCGGCGGAGGAGAAGATGGCTGCTCGTTTCCCGCTCTCGTTCTTTAACGGTAATTCAGATGGTTTTGGCAATTTCCCGGAGATTAAGCAGATTGCCGTAAAAATAAATGGACAATCTGTTTCAACCCGCCGTGAAATTCAACCCTTCTTTAACAGCGAAATGTCGTACCACGAACGCGACGAACTTCCTTGGGCGGTTTTTGACGTGACCTTTCCGCCGAATCAAGATGTGACCATCGAAGTCGCCTACGATGTGTACGGTTATGGATACTATCCCTACGAAGCGTTCAGTTACATTCTCGAAACAGGCGCGGGATGGAATGGTACGATCGGCAGCGCGGAGATCATCGTCCGCCTACCGTATGCGGTCAGCGGGCAAAATCTCGACTTGGAGAGTCAGGCTGGGTATGGAGGCGCAAGTCCAAATGCAGCCCTGAGCGGAAATGAAATCCGTTGGTCGTTCAAAGATTTTGAGCCGACCTATGAAGATAATGTTAAATTTATTGTGGTTACGCCATCCTTGTGGAAAAAAATCCTGGCTGAAAAATCTAATGTTGAGAAAAATCCAAACGATGGCGAGGCGTGGGGTAGGTTGGCGAAGGCGTATAAAGAAGTTATCCTGATGCCGAAGGGCTGGTTGCGCAATGATGTCGCGGGAGTAGAATTGTATCGGCTCAGTAAAGAGGCTTATGAACGGTGCCTTGCCCTTTTGCCGGACGATCCGCTTTGGCATTATGGCTACGCCGAACTGTTATGGGCGCATTATTATTTCGACGTATATTCTTCCAGCCAGGCGGATACAGAAAGACTCCTACCTGCCACGCTGAACTCGTTACAAACCGCGCTTGCGCTCGACCCGAATTTGCAAGAAGCGAAAGATTTGTTGAATTTTATTAGTTACCAGATTCCCGGCGCTGTCCAGCGAAACGATGATGAGACTTTCACCATGCTTGGCTTGACTGCCACGCCTCTTCCGCCTACGCCTTGGGGCGGCTTACCGATGGAAACGCCTCTTTCAACGCCGGTGGTTGTTTCTACGTCTCAGACCCTATCTACGCCGACAGTCGGTTCTGCTCCCAGCCAGCCATCTTCGTCCGGCAACGGGAACCCGCTTTGCGGAAGCGCGGCAATTTTGCCGCTATTGTTTGGGTCACTCTGGTTTGCGAAACGCAAAATATAACTCATGCAAGAGGTCTAATATAAAAAGATAAGGAAGTTTGTTGGACGGATTTTTTATAGTTGCCGATACTTGAACATTTTGGCGAATATCCAACGCTCAATTAGCGCCGCCAGCCCAATACCAATGAATTGCGCACTGATGTCGAATGGATTAAAATTCCCGAAGAGCGGGCGCAACGGACTCATAATCAGCGCTTCAATAAATGGTGCAGGGTAGAGCAGTTGGGCGAATTCCAGCAATGTCAGAATTGCAAAGGCGAGCCCTGCGCGGACTTGCCAGGTTTTCAACCAGCGTTCGCCGAGACAGAGGAAAAAATAAAATGCGAATGCGAAAATTAAATCGTTAGCATAATTCGTCCAAAGCCGCCAACCGACACTCTGCGGTTCAAGGAATTCGTAAAAAGGAAAATCTATCGCGAAGAGATATAGAAAAAATAGCAGAGCCACTATACTGGTAGGCTTCGCGAACAACCTGATACTCGATACCTTCAACCTGACATCTTACTTTATCCCCGCTACCTTCAGCCCATCCTGTAAAATCGCCTGGACTTTATCTTTATGCGTCGTTTCGCAATAAACTCTTAAGATAGGCTCTGTGCCTGAAAAACGAATCAACATCCAGCCGCCGTCTTCGAGATTGTATTGGAAGCCGTCAATCGTAACCAGACTCGTCACTTTTAATCCGCCCAAGGTTTGGGGATTATTGTCCATGATGATTTTCTTGCGCGACTCGTGATCGCCTGTGAAGGGACTGTCAATGCGGTCGTAGAAATATTCCGCGCCGACTTTATCGAACAAATCTTTGAGCAGTTCAGTCGGCTTCTTGCCGGTCTTGACCATGAAGTCGAGCATGTATAAGCCCGCCAGAATTCCGTCGCGTTCAGGGACGTTGCCGCGGAAGGCGTAGCCGCCGCTTTCTTCGCCGCCGATGAGCGCATTAGTTTCGGTCATCTTTGGCGCGACGTATTTGAATCCCACGCCCGTTTCGTGGACGGGGACTCC